>NZ_JBFTKO010000001.1:0-214501 GCF_056395985.1 Pedobacter sp. 05T44 | reverse complement strand
GTGGTGATTCAGGCCCTTTTTTGCGTTAAAACAGACTACTTTACCAGAGTCTAAGTTGAGTATGATATGTGGTAGGAGTTATAGAAACTCATCTGGGCCCAATTCCCAGGTCCAGGGTTTTTTAAAGCTCGAAAAAGTACGCAGCGTTTTAAATGTTAAATTCTGTTCAATAATCTCGTTTCCTGAATCCTTATTATTGATTTTACCAATAGTAATAATGCGTTTCTTGTTTACAAAATCATACTTTTTACTATTCATATCACCAGATCCGCTATGATAAGAGTAATTGCTTGCCTTGGTAAGCTGCCAATCTTTATCCTGATATTTAAAGCTGTAATTAAGTTTCCATCTCCAATTTGCGCCTCCTTCAAAAGCGAGGTTGAGTACATTATCTGCGATAACCAAAGGACGGAGGGGATCACCCATTGAGCCACCTTCTTCTGATCTTAAAATAAAATTGTTGTTTTGGGTAACTAATTTGTAATTTCTGCCCGATTTAAAATAGACTGCCAGCATCCTGGGTCTTTGGATTTCGGTGATAAGTTCTGTTGTATTATCTCCATACGCCCTGTTTTCTTTAACAGCAGCGTAAAACTCATAAATCAAGGCCAGATCTTCAACTTTATCATTATTCAAATCTCCGTACACAGAATCTATAACCTTCCATTGAGCTGGTATAAGTGATTTTATGGTTTTTCCTTGAGGGTTAAGCACCGGATACTTGAAAGATTGAGCATACGTAGTAGCATAGCCGCAAAATAATAAAAGCGTAATTAGTCCTATTCTCATATTTATATACAACGATTAAATATGATGATTTATTCTAAATATCGGTTTAATAAAAAGCACAAAAGCCGGAATCCTCCGGCTTTTGTGTGTATTAGCTATATATGTATCGTGATTTATTGAACCACTTTACCGTCTTTGTCGATCTTAAGAGATCCTGTTTCTTCTCCTTTTTTAACATTGATCAAGTAATACTCAGATTTGTCTGCGTTAACAACAAGGAATGCTGCAGTTGGAGTCCATTCTTTTGCTGGTTCAGCTTGTAAAGTTTTTTGAACCGGCTCAGGTAGGTCTTTTAATTCAACTGGAGTTTTTGTAGTACTATCTTGTCTTACAGCAACTTCTACTGAGTTTTTAATGTCGCTTGCTTTTACTGTTGTTAATCCGGCTACTGCTAAAAATGCTGCTGATAAAATGATCTTTCTCATAATACTTATTTTAAATTTCAATTAATATTCTTGTTAATTATGTTTAGACTATGCTACATAATAGTGCCTAAGTATATGTTTTTTGGCACCAGTCTGATTTTCAGTGGTTTATTTTATTGGCGGTTTCGGAAAGCTGTGGAGTTCCTCTACAGATTGTTGAATATTTCTATCTTTGTATAAAAAAAGACCATGTCAATTACATCAGACGAAGAACTTTCAGGAATGCAACAGATCAGTAATGCGATAGCAGAAACCCTTAAACAAATGAGGGAACATGCTGCTCCAGGTATGACAGCTAAAGAATTGGATGATTTTGGAGGAGCAATTTTAAGCGCCTTAGGCGCAAAATCGGCACCTAAGCTGACTTATGACTTCCCTGGATGGACGTGCATAAGCGTGAATAATGAGATTGCTCATGGTATTCCTACAGAAAATAAAGTTTTTAAAGAAGGCGATATCATTAATATTGATGTATCTGCCGAGTTAAATGGCTTTTGGGCTGACAATGGCGGTTCTTTTATTTTAGGGGAAGATATAAATGAGCTTCAGCCGCTTGTAGATGCATCAAAACAAATATTGCGTAAAGCCATAGATCAGATAAAAGGAGGAGTAAAGATTGCAGATATCGGTAGATTGATTGAAACAGAGGCCCGTAAATTTGGATATAAGGTGATAAAAAACCTTGCCGGACATGGAGTAGGTAGAAGTTTACACGAAGAACCGCATGAGATCTTGAACTGTTATGATAGATTTAATACTACACGCTTCAGAAAGAATTCTATTGTAGCTATTGAAACATTTATTGCCACCGCTTCAACTTATGCTGATCAGGAAAAGGATGGATGGACATTGGTTGGTAATAAAGGTGGCTATGTCGCGCAACATGAACATACTATAATGGTTACAGATGGTAAGCCGGTTATCCTTACTGCCGTAAATAATATTTGGGAATAACAAGGATACAGCGCAAACTAAAATGGTTGCGCTGTATGTTAGCCATTAGCTGGTAGTTCCAGCATCAATTGTAATTATTGAGCCTGTGGTGTAGCCACTGTCGGGGTTTGCTAAATAAGCTACCACATCTGCTATATGCTCTGGTTTGCCATATTTTTTTATTGCCATTAAGCTTCGCTGAAAGTCTGCATGTTCTGAGGTCTCAGGGTTCATATCTGTATTTATAGGACCCGGTTGTATCAGATTAACAGTAATTTCTCTCGGGCCCAAATCACGCGACAGGCCTTTTGTAAGTCCACTTAGGGCAGATTTGCTCATTGCATATAATGTGCCCTGGGCAGCAGGTACTTTATCAGCCATATTACTTCCTATGGTTATGATCCTACCCGAGTTTTCCATCTTTTTCGCAGCAATTAGACAGGCCTCCACTACAGCTTTTACGTTTACTGCCATAGTGATGTCATAATCAGCGAGGGTATGTTCTTCAAATGGTTTCCCAATGTAAACACCTGCGCTGTTAACTAAAATATCTAATTTCCCAAAAGTTGTAATTGCCTCTTGTATTGCGGCTGTTATTTCTCCTTCAATAGCGTTATCTGCTTTAACTGCCAAAACTTTTGAACCTATTTCTGTTAGCTCATTAACTAATGCGTCTGCTTTTTCTTTCCCATTTACATATGTGAAAGCGACAGTTGCACCTTCTTTTGCAAGTCTTTTTACAATTGCAGCTCCTATACCACGACTTCCACCTGTTACTACTGCTACTTTGTTTTTCAAATGTTCCATATCTGTTTTCTGTAATAAATATTAGTTTAAATACTTATTGCAAAGGTATATTTGTACTTTTACAATTGTATGTACTGATAAAATTGTATAGTACTAACATAAATGTAAGTAATGAGAAAAGAGAGCTCTACAAACCTTGAAAACGAGGTGCAGATAAATGCTAGTTGTGGTATGGCCTATACTTTAGACTTAATTGGCGGTCGTTGGAAGCCCACTATATTGTGGCGTCTGTTAAATTGTGGAAGTTTAAGGTATAGTAAACTTCGTAAATCAATGCCTAATATTTCCGAGAGGATATTGATTTTACAGCTTAGAGAACTGGAAAATGATGGTTTGGTAAGTAGAATGATCTACCCTGAGGTTCCGCCCAGGGTAGAATATAAGCTTACAGAGTTAGGATTGCGGCTTGAGCCGGTTCTCCGGTTATTGTCCGACTGGGGGGATGCTAACCGCCCTACAGGGGATTAGAACTTACACCTTCGAAAGTGATTTTGATAGGTTTGATCAGTCCGTTTTCATCGAATTCCATTTTATCTATGCAGGTAACCCTATGATTACCATTGGTTTCTCCTAATGGACGACGGTGGTATATAATGTAATAATCACCAGTTTTTGGATTCTTGATTACAGAATGATGACCTGCGCCGGTAGCGATAGATGGATCTTGCTTTAAGATCTTATCTATACGTTTAAATGGACCCAAAGGTGAATCTGATATGGCGTAAGCTACTGAATAATCCGGACCGGTCCATCCACCTTCAGACCACATGAAATAATACTTTCCATCTTTGATAAACATAAAAGCTCCCTCAACATATCCCTTAGGCGTTACCTCTTTATAAGTTGTTCCATCAGGGAACGGCACAATGCTTTTAAAATCATCACTTAATTTTACAACGTTGCAATGAGACCAGCCACCATAAAATAGATAGTATTGTCCGTCTTTATCTTTAAAAACATATTGATCAATTGGTTGTGCACCATTATGAAATTTATCGATCAGTGGTTTTCCTATAAGATCTTTAAATGGGCCGTTCGGTTTATCTGAAACGGCAACACCTATACCACCAATTTCATTATCATTTTGAATGTCATTAGCACCAAAAAAGAGATAATATTTATTTCCTTTTTTAGTAATTGACGGTGCCCATACAGCTTTTTTAGCCCATTTAACATTGCTTGTATCAAGAATGTGCGGATGTTTTTTCCAGGTAACAAGATCTTTGGAACTATAGGCGTCCATAAATGTCTGTTCTTCATATTTGGCAGAAAAGGTTGGGTAAACCCAATATTCTTTGCCGAATATAGCTCCCTCAGGATCGGCATACCAACCTGGAAATATTGGATTTCCAGAAGTCTCTTTTGATTTTTTTTGTGCGGATAGGGAAAGTGCTATGAACGAAAGGCAGAGCAAAAGTTGATACTTCTTCATTTTTAATGTGTTTGGATCGTATAATGTGTTTAAACTTAATTAAAGCCTAAGGTATCGTTTTATATCTTTTTTCACTAATACTCTATTAAATCCATAGATTTTATTTGTTTTTAACAAAAATGCAATTACATTTGCGTTGAATTGATAAGAAACAAAACCAAACAATGAAAAGAATTTTACACTTAAAAAAAGAAATTGCGCTCTGCAGTCTAAATCGATTGAGATTTTCTTCTCACTGTTGTTGCTGTTCCATGCAATAGCATTTCAAGCTATAAAGAAATAATAAAGACAGGATTAGAATCCTGCCTTTATCAAAGCATTCAGTACGCAACGCCAATCACTTACTGAAATGCCAACTCGTTTCAACCAATAGAATTTTATTAATTAAAACTTTTTAAAGTTATGCAAAATTTTAAAAAGGGTAAGCATTTGTATAGTGCTTATTCCTTGTTAAAAAAGACACTGCTATTGAAGAGCAGTATCGTGGTAATGATCTTATTACCGCTCATTTCCTTCTCCCAAACTCAACCTCTTATTAATTCTACTCTTAAAGGTCAAATTATTGACGCTGTAACAAAGCTTGGAATCCCTGGGGTAAGTATCCACATTACCGGTACTACACATGTTGTCCAGACAGACAAAAATGGAAAGTTCGATTTTGTTACCGGTCAGAAATTCCCTTATACTTTAGAAATTACTTATGTAGGCTACGAAAAAAAACAGGTTGTGGCCAATGGAAGCCCAATCCTGGTAGAATTAAAAGAGAGTGCAAGTCAGCTAAATGACGTTGTAGTAGTTGGGTATGGTGCCCAAACGCGTAAAAGTGTTGTAGGCGCTATTGTTAAGGTAAATGCTGCCGAAACGAAGCAGATTCCTGTAGCCAGTTTTGATGCCCAGTTACAAGGTAGGGCGGCAGGTGTCCAGGTGGGAACTTACTCAGGTTCTCCGGGAGAAGGTGTAAAAGTACAGGTGCGAGGTACCGCTTCTATTAACGCGAGTAACGAGCCATTATATGTTATTGATGGTGTATTTGTGAATAACAACTCTTTGTCGACTCTTGATCTGGGTGGGAAAAAAACATCGCCCCTGGCGGATATCAATCCCGCGGATATTGAAAGCATTGAAGTACTGAAAGATGCGAGTGCTATTGCAATTTATGGTTCTCGTGGAGCCAATGGAGTTATTTTAGTAACCACTAAAAGAGGAGAGTACCTTTTAGGTAAAACAAAATACAATTTAGAGATATCACATGGCTGGCAAAAGGCAGATCCTGATCGATTATGGGAACTCACTACCGGTCCGGAGCACGCCATGTTGGTTAATGAACAGTGGATAAATTCAGGTAAAGACAAGCCTAGCCTAAATCAAACCTACGAGAATCGTCCATTCAGACCAGTAACAGATGTTATTAATGGTGTTCCAGGAAGGGGTAACCCAGAAGATCAGCAAACTTATGATCGATTAAGCAGGGTTTTCAGGACTGCGCAGGTTAAGAATTATGACCTCAGTATTCAAGGTGGAAGTGAGAAGATCCGTTATAATATAGGTGCAGGCTATACCGATCAGGAAGGGATATTAAAGCCAGCTGATTTTCAGCGTGGAAGTTTTAAGCTAAATCTTGATAGCAAGCTGAATGATAAAGTAACCCTTAGTTCAAGTAATGGTGTTTACAGAACATTCAGACAGCAAGTTAGAGGTGGCGCCGGTCAGCAGGCCGGACATTTACTTGCCGCATTGCATCACCCGACTTATTTACCTTTATACAATGCAGATGGAACGCCAGCCAGAGGTTCTATTTATGAAAATATTGATAACCTTGTAAATACTGATATTACCAATATCTCAACCACAAGCATTCGGTATATAGGTAATCAGTTTATAGAAGTTAATATTTTACCCGGTCTTAAGTTTAAATCTTCAATTGGTTTAGATTACGATAACTATAATGAACGTGAGTTCTTTAACGATCAAACAATTATTGGTGGCAGCCCCAATCCATTGGGTTATAGAAAAGAGGTGTTTACTACCAGCACAATTATTCAGAATGAACAAACATTATCCTATGTAAAGGCACTTAATTCGAGACAAAATATTACTGTTTTAATTGGAAATAGTATTCAGAGTACCGATGTTAAAGTAGCTCAGGAAGTAGGGCAGGGTTTCCCAAATAATTTCTTTCAGCAAATCTCTGCTGCTTCTGTAAGAACAGCAGATCAGAGAAGGTCGAAGTCTACACTTGCTTCATTTTTTGGTAGGCTGAACTACAGTCTCGATAACAAATATTTTCTTGAAGGCGTAATCAGAGCTGATGGTTCATCTAAATTTGGTGCCAATAATCGCTGGGGATTCTTTCCAGGTATAGGCGCTTCATGGAGGATCAAACAGGAAGCCTTTCTACAAAATTCAGAAACTATATCTGAATTCAAGCTTAGGCTAAGTGCCGGTTCTGCCGGGAATCAAAATGGTATTAATGACTATGCCGCATTGGGTTTATGGTCTGGCTCGGCGGCGTATCCTGATAACCTGACAAGCGGACCTAAACCTGGCGTAGCACCTGCTCAATTAAAAAATCCTGACTTGAAATGGGAAAAAACCACTACCTACAACGCAGGAATTGATTTGGGTTTATTTAAGGATAGGTTGTTTCTGAATTTTGATGCTTACTACAAATACACCACAGATGCTTTGCTTTATTTGCCTGTGCCACAGTCAACAGGGTATTCAAGCACATTAGCTAATGCCGGTGAAGTAAGTAATAAGGGAATTGAGCTGGCAATAACCGGAACAATTATTAAATCTAAGGACTTTGAATGGTCAGCAAATTTTAACATTTCAAGAAATGTAAACCGCGCGGAGAAACTGGTTAGCCCCATCACCTTTGAAGCCAGAGAGTATAGAAGAACACAGGAAGGGGCTGCACTAGGAAGTTTCTGGTTATACAAACAGCTATATGTTGACCCTACAACCGGAGATGCTATATTTCAACATGCCGATGGAACCACAGGAACTACTGTGACCACGGCAGATCGTCAGCTGATGGGTAATCTCATTCCTGATTTCTTTGGAGGTTTTTCTAATAATATCAGCTATAAAGGATTTGATTTTAACGTATTGTTTACTTACCAATATGGCAATAAAGTATTCAATTTTAACAAATACATTTTGGAAGGTGGGGGCACAAGAGATGCCTCCAGATCGATTTTAAAGAGCCAACTGAACAGGTGGCAAAAAGAAGGAGATATAACCAATACTCCTCGAGTTACCAGTGTGGGTAATAATTACAACATCGAACAGAACAGCAGATATCTGGAGGATGGATCTTTTATCAGACTTAAAGCTGCCTCTTTAGGTTATACTTTGCCTGCATCAGTAACTTCTAAAGTAAGGTTGGGCAAAGTAAGGCTGTATGTTTTGGGAACTAATCTTTGGCTTAAAACAAAATATTCAGGTGCTGATCCGGAAAGTTCGGGTAGTGCAGGTCAGAATCTCGACGGTTTGGATACAGCCACACCACCACAACCAAGAGGAATTCAGTTTGGAGCCAACATTTCATTTTAATACTAGAATCATGAATACTAAAAATAAAACACTCCTATTTTTATTGCTGATCAGTTCATCACTGTTCTCCTGCAAAAAATATTTAGAAGTTTCACCATACGATACCATACCCGATGAAACTACGATCTACGATAGATCATCAGCAGAAGCTGCAGTAAGAGGCGCTTACCGCGGATTGGCAAGTCTTAATTATGGAAGTGCTTTCCAGAATACAATACTTCAATCGGGTGGAGACATTAAATCACTAAACAATGCCCAAACGGATTTGAATGTAATCAATTATGATCTGCGGTCAGATATTGCATTCTTATCTACCTACTGGGGGAACTTCTACAACACCATTAACCGCACCAATCATATTATTGAAAAGGTGCCTCTGGTAACAGATAATAAGCTTGGTAATGATCTTAAAAATCAGCTGTTAGGTGAGGCTTATGCCATTAGGGCCTTATCTTATTTTGATCTTGCCCGGGTGTTTGGCAATGTGCAGATATTTTTAACACCAACTAATGTGGTGGCTGATAAACTAGGCGTTAAGCAAAGTACACAGGCGGAAGTGTTTGCTCAGGTACTCGAAGATTTAAACAAGGCAGAACCCTTGCTGCCTACTACTATTGTGAGGAACAGGATAACCAGGTCTACAGCAATTGCATTGAGAGCCAGACTTTATCTATATCAGAAAAAATATACTGAGGCCGAAGCCGATATCAATACTGTTTTGGCAAATCCCGGGTATAAATTGATTAAACCTTTTAATCTTGCTGCGGGAACATCAGAGTCTGTATTAGAACTTTCTTACAGTGTAAATGATGTTAATGCGGGTTACGCTCAATGGAATACCAGTAACAGGGCACTTGAACCAAAAGCAGTAATTCACAATCTTTTGAATGATCCTGCTATTGGTGGTGATCGTAAAATCCTTTCTGTGAAAAATGCTGCAGGACAATTTATTGGTGGTATTTATCCCACTAACACTTCTGCTGGATACATTATCAGAACGGCAGAATTATTTCTTAACAGGGCCGAAGCACGTGTACTTAAAACGGTACCTGATTTAAGCGGTGCAATTGCAGATATAAATGCGGTAAGGGTTAGGTCGAGCGTGCCTGAAATAAGCGCAAGTCTGAATAAGGATGAAGTATTGTTAGCTATAGAAAATGAGAGGCGTGTAGAGTTTGCCCTGGAACCTTTCAGGTGGTTTGATTTGGTCAGAACAGGTAGAGCCCCTGCAGTCCTGAACCTGAACGATCCTAATAAATACATTTTTCCAATACCGGCAGGAGAGATCATTGCCGATCCATCACTTGTTCAGAACCCGGGTTACGGCAGAAATTAAAATTTTAACATCATTAAAATATATTTGTTATGAGCAAAATAACAACCAACACAAACAATGAATCACGGGAGTGGAAACCCTKGGAAAAGAATTTGTTCCGGTTCTTCTTTATCTTTCTCGTGATACAGATTATTCCTATAGACTGGAAGTTCTACAAAGAGCTATTCTCTATCAATTGGCTTCACCTCCATTTTCACGATCTGTTTAAGTTAACTAAGTACCAACCTCAGTTTTTTTCTGACAATCAAATTGCTGAATGGGGTATTGGAGGTTTTGCAAACTGGGTAGTATTTATCGGTATTGCAGCCGTAGGTGCTGTCATTTGGGGTAAAGCAGATGCCCAAAGAAAGGAATATACCAAGTTATATTACTGGTTAAGGGTATTGGTGAGATATCGCCTTGCGTTTGTACTGGTTACTTATGGCTTTATTAAATTTTTTCCGTTGCAGATGCCATATCCTTCGTTAAGTAATCTGCTGACTAATTATGGAGATTATTTTGCCTGGAAAATATATTTCCAAACGGTAGGCATAGCACCTAAGTACGAATCTTTTTTAGGTTTTGTTGAAATACTTGCTGCCTTCTTGCTTTTTAACAGGAAGACAGTCACGTTTGGTGTAGGACTAATATTCGGTTTTTTAGGGAATGTAGCGGTAGCAAATGGATTTTATGATATAGGTGAGCAAGCGCTAAGTACTTTTATTGTGCTCTTAGCAACTTTCTTATTTGTATACGATATCCCCAGATTATATGATCTGCTCATTAAAGAAACACCGGCTTATGCCAATAAATTTATTCCAAAATTTACGGATAGTCGTTTAAGAAATGCGCGGAAAGGATTAAAAATAGCATTTCTGGCCTTTGTTGTACTCTTTGCATATAAGGCTTATGATAATTACACAAATGATCCTTATAAAATACCTCATACACCAGGTTTAAGTAAAGCATTTGGGTATTATAATGTAAAGGAGTTTGTATTAAATAAAGATACTATACCATACTCCAAAACTGATCCGAACAGATGGCAGGATGTGGTTTTCGAAAAATGGTCGACACTAACGATTAAAGTGAATCGCCCCGTTAAAATAGACTTGTCGAGCGGCGAAGAAGTTCATGAAAAAGATATTGATAGAAACTATGAACTGGCAGGATATGCCGGTCGCCACTATTTCTACTATGATGCCGATACTGTAAACCATACGCTTTCATTACAGAATAAGAATAAAAATCAACGGAATGAAAAGCTTCAGCTCAAGTATGAGCGGCCAAATGATTCCACAATAGTACTGTCGGGTATTAACGAAAACAGAGATTCGATACATGTGGTTCTTGCCAAAATAAATAAGAAGTATATGATGTTCGAGGGTCGCCGTAAACCTGTAAAAATCTAGTTGTCACTTAAAAGAAATTAAAATGTCCACATTAGAGATAAACCTGGATGCTCCTGCAGAAACAGCAGCAGCAGACAAACAAGAGCAGGAAGTAGTTAAAGAATCGCCTAAAACCGGCAAATGGAAGAACTATCAGAAAATAGCATTTCGGATAGGCTTTTTGTATATGCTTTTTTTGTGTATTCCCACTTATCCAAAGTTTTATGAAGAGCTTTTCGCTTTAAAGTTTTCGAAGATCACTTATCATGATTTTCAAGCCATAGTAGCGTTCTGGCCCCCACAGATTGTAACCATAGAATCAGAAGAAGGGGTGTTTGGGTTATTAAATTATATTAATTTGATTCTGCTATTTGCAGGATCTATTGTTGGAGGATTGATCTGGACAGCTTTTGATAAGAAATCCACAGAATATAGTAAGCTTTATTATTGGATCCGGGTACTTGCTCGTTATCGCCTGGCATATGGGATGATTGGATGGGGATTAAAGAAAGCTTTTCCGATGCAAATGGTTTTCCCTACAGTTGGGATGCTAAATACGCCATTTATCGATATGGCGGAGAAGAAGTTATATTGGTCGCACGTTGGTGTTTCTTTCTGGTATACTGTATTTCTTGGATTCGCCGAAATCCTTCCCGGACTGTTGTTGTTAAATAGAAAAACTTCTCCTTTGGGAGCGGCACTAGCGGCTGTGGTAACATTTAACATCTGTATTGCCAACCATGCTTATGATGCTGGTGTAGCAGTTCCTGCGGCTTATTTTGCCATTATTGGTATATTTATAGTGTGGTACGATTTACCTAAAATCTGGAATCTGCTGGTAAATGAAAAAGACATCTTACCTTACCGTTATCAGCCGGTTATCTCCGAAAAATGGCAGCGCAATCTCGCCGCAGGTGTAAAATGGACTTTTAATTTCTTGTTTGTTCCGGTTGCGGCTGGTTTGTGGGCATATGGTTTTTTTAACGGAAACAATTATAACATCCCGAGTACTCCCGGATTAGCGGGAGCAAAAGGCTATTATAACGTAACAGAATACAGGTTAAATAACAAGGTAGTTCCTTATACCCCTCAAGACTCCATACGCTGGCAAGATGCAACATTTGAAGGTTGGTCGTCATTAAGCTATAAAACCAATCGTGGGGCCATTGCCGACCGCATGATTGGTTATTCTCCGCTCCGTGTAAAGAATGATAAAAAGAATAATAGACTTAATCAGGTAAATACTCAAGATTCTGATCAGTTAGACAAGCTAAAGAAAAACCGTGACCTGGGGGTAACCAGATGGGAGGTTGGTGGTATGGCCGGTGAACGCAGGTACTTTTTCTATAAAGCAGATACAGTAAACCATATCCTTTATTTGCAGAACAAAAACAAGAATCACAAAGAAGAAACGCAAGTGTTGCACTACAGCAGGCCCACGGCAAATAGAATTATTCTTAACGGAATTAATGAATTTAGAGATTCTATTTATGTAGTCTTAGACAGATCTGATAAAAAGTATCCTTTGGTTGAAGGCCGATATAGTTCAGTAAAGGAATATTAAACCTTAAATTCAATGAGTAATAAAATAATTATAGCCGGAGGAACGGGTTTTTTAGGATCTGCAATAATAAAAGCCTTTCCTGATTATGAAATTGTGGTGCTGACCAGAACGATAAGGAAGAATGAACAGGATATCAGATATGTACTTTGGGATGCCAAAAACATAGGCAATTGGACTAAGGAACTGGAAGGCAGCAAGGCTATAATTAATCTGGTAGGGAGATCTGTAAACTGCCGTTACACAGATGCTAATAAACAGGAAATCATTGACTCGAGAGTGGATGCAACACTAATTATTGGAAAGGCAATAGGAGAATTGAACAAACCGCCTGAAGTATGGGTTAATGCGGGATCTGCAGCTATTTTTGGGAATTCTGGTGATGAAGTGAAAGTTGAAGATTCACTTACAGGAAGTGGTTTTTCTCCGGAAGTTTGTAAGGCCTGGGAGAAAGCTTTCGCTAGATATGATACTCCGAAAACGCGAAAAGTGTTTTTAAGAATAGGGATGGTTTTGCAACAAAATGGTGGCATTTTAAAACCATTCCTGAATATGGCTAAGTTTGGACTAGGCGGCAAAATAGGCACAGGTAACCAATACATGACCTGGATACATGAGCAGGATTTTACGGATCTGATTAGATATACAATCTTAGATGCTGATTTTAAAGGAATTGTTCATGCAGCCAGCCCTTTTCCGGTAACTAATAAAGAATTTATGAAAACGATCAGACAGTCTGTTAACATTCCCTTTGGGTTACCAAACCCTGCTATATTTATTAAAATAGGTGCTGTTTTTATTGGTACAGAGGCAGAACTTGTCCTTTCAGGAAGAAGAGTGGTATCGTCAGTTTTGGAAAAGAATGGATTTAAATTCAAATATCCCTACCTTCACGATGCAGTAACAAGGTTGTTAAACGAAAATAAATTATCATTAAGTAAGAAATAAATTATAGTGGGAAAACCAGATTTTGATGCAGTAGTGGTTGGTTCAGGGCCAAATGGTTTAGCAGCTGCCATAGCATTACAACAGGAAGGCCTGTCGGTACTGATTATTGAGGGAAAGAATGAGATTGGTGGCGGATTAAGGTCTGCCGAATTTACCTTACCTGGCTTTGTGCATGATGTTTGTTCTGCTATTCATCCGCTTGCAATTGGCTCGCCATTTTTTAATACACTTCCGCTTCAGGATTATGGATTGTTTTATACATTTCCAGATCTTGCTGCTGCTCATCCATTTGATGACGGTACGGCGGCTGTCCTGGGAAGTTCTATAGAAGAAACTGCAAGATTGCTTGGCGACGATGAACAAGCCTATCTTAAATTATTAAAGCCGCTTGTTAAAGACTGGCCAGATATAGCAGTCGATGTTCTTGGTCCTTTGCATTTTCCTAAACACCCCATTGCTATGGCTAAATTTGGATTAAATGCACTTACATCGGCAACTTTCTTAGCTAAAAGATTTAAAACTAAAGCCGCAAGAGGATTATGGGCCGGAATGGCAGCACACTCTATTCAACCACTGTCTAACTTAACAACATCGGCAATAGGGTTAGTATTAATGGCTGCGGCACATCTAAAAGGATGGCCTATTCCCGTGGGCGGATCAAAAGAAATTGCAAATGCATTGTCATCTTATTTTATTGCGTTAGGAGGTAAAATTGAAACGGGACGTTATATAAAATCTTTAGATGAATTGCCTTCTTCCCGAACGGTATTATTTGATGTAACACCAAAGCAATTGTTGCAAATAGCTGGTCATAAGTTTTCTTCCATTTATAAATGGCAATTGGAAAGATATCGCTACGGAATGGGCGTTTTTAAAGTTGATTGGGCATTGGATGAAGCCATTCCCTTTACTGCAAAAGAAGCACGTCACGCTGGAACGGTACATATTGGCAATACGCTGGAAGAAATTACCTTATCTGAAAAGCTTAGCTGGCAGGGTAAACATGCCGACAAACCTTTTGTATTACTTGCGCAGCAAAGTTTATTTGATACATCGAGGGCTCCGGAAGGAAAGCATACGGCATGGGCTTATTGTCATGTGCCAAATGGATCGGTAACAGATATGACTGAAACTATTGAAAAACAAATAGAGCGCTTTGCTCCCGGTTTCAGAGATAGGATATTGGCAAAGCACACCATGAATACCGCACAGGTGGAGGCTTACAATCCAAATTATATAGGAGGAGATATTAACGGTGGTGTAATTGACCTTGGACAGATTTTTACAAGACCAGCTTTACGCAGTTCACCTTATCGAACTTCTGCAAAGGGTCTATATCTGTGTTCCTCATCAACTCCTCCGGGAGGGGGAGTACATGGAATGTGTGGTTATCACGCCGCAAAACGCGCCTTAAAAGACGTTTTCTCTATCACAATTTAAAACAAAACAAACACAATACACAAATCAAACTAAATTCAAATGTCAGAAACTAAAAAACTAAACATTCATGAAGATTGGGTAGTAGTTATCCTTGGAGCATTAACAATCATTTTAACGCTTTCAGGACTGCTATTGCCCGTTCCAGTATTTAACTGGTCCAGCATAGCTGATCTCACCTCATCAGTACTTACAGCATCCAACCTTGGGTATATTGGATTGCAATTTATATTGGTAATCATCATAGCTGCATTGGGTTCTTTTTTAACAGGGAAATCTGTTAAAAGCGCAGTGCTAACCTTTCCATCTGTTTACGTTTTAACCATGATAGCGCTTGTGCTTGCAGGCAATAGCCAGGTTAAAGCATTGAATTTGGAAGCAGTAATTTTTAGTCTGGCTATTGGTTTGGCAATCAGTAACTTTTTTAAGTTACCAGAATGGTTTAAATCAGCTTTATCTACCGAGCTGTTTGTTAAAATAGGGTTGGTGTTGTTAGGTACAAGTGTAATCTTTTCTGATGTATTAAAGGCGGGCTCTCTGGGCCTAATCCAAGCCTTGGTTGTAGTGCTTTCTGTATGGTACTTTGCATTTTGGCTGTGTAAAAAAATGAAGATAGATGATGAGTTAACCATGATGATTTCCAGTGCAGTTTCTATTTGTGGTGTATCAGCAGCAATAGCTACATCAGGGGCCATTAAAGGCGATTCAAAAAAACTATCCTATGTGATATCCATGGTACTTATTACGGCAATACCTATGATGATCTTTATGCCTTATATTGCGGCCTACTTTCATTTTCCGCAAGCAGTTACAGGCGCATGGTTAGGCGGTAGTATAGATACAACTGGGGCAGTAGTCGCGTCAGGTTCTTTGGTAGGAGAGGAAGCGTTAAAAATCAGTACCATTGTTAAATTTTCTCAAAATGTATTGTTAGGTATTGCAGCATTTGCGATTTCAGTATACTGGACATACACACAACATCCTGCCGGAAAAGATAAAGAAAGTAAACCAACGCTTAAAGTGATTTGGGAGCGTTTCCCTAAATTTGTAATCGGCTTTATTGCGGCCTCATTATTATTTTCTTTCTTCATTACTCCAGAAGTAAATGCCGAAGTTAAAGGTAGCTTAAAGAACTTACAGGGACTTTGGTTTGTACTTGCCTTTACCAGTATCGGATTAGAAACCAATTTTGCGGACCTGTTTGGTAAGAACAGTAAGAAACCTTTCTATGCCTTTTTAATTGCACAAGGCTTCAATATTATCATCACTTTAATCATAGCATTTATACTTTTTAGGTAGTAGAAAAAGATATTGTATTGAGGGTGCATCATAATTTTATGATACACCCTCAGTAATAACTAAATGTTTTGATCCTGCATATTCAGACGGGGTCATTCCAAACTGTTTAACAAAACATCTTCCAAATTGCGCTTGCGAGCTAAACCCCGTCATAGAAGCAATTTTTAATATTTTGTAGTTTCCTTCAACTAACAATTCTGCTGCTTTTTTAAGCCTTGTTATATTAATCAGTTCATGTGGCGAAAGATTAGAGATCGCCTTTATCTTTCTGTATAATGTTGGTCTGCTCATGTTCATTGCATCTGCCAGCAGATCTACATCTAGTGATTTATTATCAATGTTTTTATTTATAATTTCATTTAGCTTTTCAAGAAATGCTTCATCGGCTTTATTGTATGCCATGCTTTTAATGTGCACCAAAGGAGAGCTGGCAAAGTAATTCTTAATCTTATCACGACTGGCAAGCAGATTTGAAATCTGGGTAAGCAAATGATCCGGAGAAAATGGTTTTTCCAGGTAAGCATCAGCACCAACTTCCAGACCTTCAATTTTAGACTGCAACGTGTTTTTTGCTGTTAACAGGATAATCGGAATATGCGTGTATTCCAGATTGTCTTTAACGGCCTTACACAATTCATAACCATCCATTACAGGCATCATAATGTCGCTGATAATTAAATGAATACTTTTTTGTTTTAAAACATCCAAAGCTTCCTCTCCGTTACCGGTCTGGATTACCTGAAAATCTTTAATCAATTTATCTGTTATAAATTCCCTGATCTCAATGTTGTCTTCAACCAGTAAAATAACAGGAGATTCTATGTTTTTATTTTCTTGTGTAACCTCCCTAACTACTGGTAATTCATCTGGCAGGTCGTCATTTATTTTAAATTCTCTTTCATGATGCTTAGGTAAAACAAGAGAGAATACATTCCAAATGCCATCATTAGTCCTAAGTTGCAATGTTCCCTCATGTAGTTCTGCCAATGAACGGGCTAAGGGTAAACCTATTCCTGTACCTCTTTGATTTTTATTGCTTTCCATTCTATAAAATGGCTCAAAGATTTTTTTATGCATGTTAAACGGAATAAGATCCCCATCGCTTTTTACTTCGATATCAAAATTATTCGGATCTGAATTTAAAGTAATAGCAATCTGTTCAGAGGCATATTTAACCGCATTGTCAATCAAATTACTGAGTATCTTATTTAAAGCTTCGGGGTCTGCATATGCATAAAGTGGTTTCTCTGGTGAATTAACAGTTAACCTAAGCTCCTTTTGTTCCATCGCTGATTTATACCTTAAGCAATTTTCTTCCAGTAACTTGCTCACGTTAATGTTTACAAAGTTGAGGTTAAACCCTTTAATTTCAGTTTTTCTAAAGTCCAGCAACTGATCTGTTAACTCAATTAACCGATTGGTATTCTTCTTCATGATCACCAGGTTATCCGTAATAGCAGGTATCTCTTCGGTCTTTTTCATTACCTCCTCTAGTGGTCCTTTAATTAAAGTTAGCGGAGTACGAATCTCATGGGTAACATAAGTGAAAAACTCAATCTTAGCATGATACAGTTCTTTCTCTTTTTTCGATTCCCACAATTCAATTTTGCGCTTATTTTTGTTGCTGATGCGTTGATGATAATAACGGATAGCATAGTATATAGCCACTGCAATTACTAAGGCATAAAATAAAAAGGCAAGCGGACTGGCCCATATAGGTGGTTTTATAATGATCTTTAGCTCAGTGATTTTGTTGCTCCACATACCACTGCTGTTTGCTGCCTTTAACTTGAATACGTATGTGCCAGGAAATAAGTTTGTGAAATATACCTTCCTGTTGGTTTTTAAATAAGTCCAGCTTTTATCCAATCCTTCCATTTTAAAGGTATATTCAGTCATTTCCGGCGCTGTATACCCCAAAGCGGCAAAGTCTATACTAAAAGTCGATTGGTCATGGGCCAGCTCAATCTCGTCTGTAAAGTTAATGGAGCGGCTTAAAGGAGAATTCTTCTTATTAATTTCTATCTCTTTATTATAAACCTGAAAACCGGTGATGTAAACCGGTGAGACAAATTTATTCTGTCTGAACTGATCGGGAAAGTAACTAATCAACCCTTTTACGCTGCCAAAATACATCCTTCCATTAGCATCTTTAAATGCGGAGCTATAATTGAATTGATCACTAAGAAGCCCATTCGCCTTAGTGTATGATTTAATTCGATTGGTAGCAGGGTTAAAGCATACCAGGCCTCTCGAGGTACTTATCCATAGATTACCATTCCTGTCTTCGAGAATTTTATAGAATACGTTACTCAGAAAGCCGCTTTTGCTGTTATACCTCCTAAAGTTTCGTTCCTTCTCATTAAACTGATTTAAACCATTTTCTGTGGCCACCCACAAACCTCCGTTTGCATCTTCAAACGTGCTGTTTATGGCATTGGAACTTAAACTTTTTCTATTATTTTCTTCGTATTTGTAATAACCGGATGTTCTATTGGTCGGATTATAAAAATAAAGTCCATCTCGTAAAGAACTTGCCCAAATAGTACCATGGCTATCTTCAATCAGATTTGAATAATGCAGGTTCCCGGGCACTTCGTTTAGCAAGGTGAAGTCGTTGCCCGCTCTATTGTAGCGGTACAAGCCAAATGATGTACCCACCAGAATTTCGCCCGACCGGGTTTTAAGCAGACTTTCAATAAAATTGCTTTTCAATTCATTTGGGGCTTGTCCGGCACGATAATGTCTGATCACTTTCGACGTTTTTATATCCATTACATCCAGTCCACGCTCAAAAGTTCCAATCCATAGCTCATCATCCACAACAAGTAACCCGTGAATGTTTGTATGTGATATACTTGTTTTATCTCCGGTAGGCTTAAAATGCTCAAAAACACCTGTTTTATGGTCCAATTTATTTAGCCCGCCATCTTCGGTACCAATCCAGATATTACCCTCTTTGTCGTTACAAATCTCTCTAACCGCGTAGCCGCTTAAACTGTTGCCTCCGCCCTGGGGGAAGAATTTGTCGAACGAAGTATATTGATTAGGGTAGTAGTTTACCCCTCCAAAATATGTTCCTGCCCATATTCCTCCTTCTTTATCCCGGGCTAATGTATATACCGCGTTGTCAGAAATTGAATATGGATCGTTAAACTTATTCCGCAGGTTACTGTATTTACCTGTTTTTATGTTGTAAATGAACAGACCAGATTCTGTAGCTATCCAGTATTCAGTGTTATCTTTAGTAATAAAATCCCTTGCATAGATGGGTGTTTGATCTGGGTTTGCAACTAAAATATCTTTGTAAGTGAGGGTGTTGAGGTCAAATGTTTTAATACCCTGGTTCGATGTCCCAATAAAAAAGAATCCTTTTCCCGTATCATGCAGTTTTTCTATCCAGGACGAAATCGTTGGCTTAGAATTAATAAATACATTATAATTTTCAAACGTATTTTTTTTGTCGTTGTATTTCTGAATAAACCCATCCGTTGTTGAAACCCAAACCTCATCATTTGCAGTAATAGTTAAAGATGTAGCTCCTGAGTATACCCTTTGTTCAAATGTGTTTAGCTTTTTAGATTTCTCGTTATATCTGCAAAGCGTTAAACCTGCTATATACCAGATGTTACCTTTACGATCTAGCTTAATATCCCTTATATCTCTGTTTTTCGTAGATTCAACAAGATCAAAACTTTCATTTAATGGATTGTATTTGTATAGCCCGATCAGTGTGCCAACCCAAATGTTCTCATTCTTATCTTCATAAAGGCTGTGTATAAAGTTATTGCCTATGCTTTTAGGATTGTCGGGGTCATTCCTGAAAATTTTAAAGGTATAACCGTCAAATCTGTTCAGACCATCTTTAGTTCCAAACCATAAAAATCCTTTTCTGTCCTGCAAACTGCAGATTACAGAATTATAAGATAAGCCGTTTTCAACCTGATAATGTCTGAAGGTATATGACTGTGCGAATGTTGAAACGACCACACCAATGAGTATGGATAATATCAATAAAAACTTGTTCAATGCTATTTTATATTGGTTATTATAAAGATAGGTTGAAAACCCCCAAAAAGGAACATGAATTCCTTATTTCTGCCATTATTGGAGGAATTGAGACAAATTGAACAACGTTTGATCAGTAAGATCAAATGTTAATTCCTCAATTAGCATAACAATTCATGCCGTTACGGAATGAGTTGAACCAACCAAATATAAATTGTAAATGAGCATGAAAAAAAAATTACACTTTAGCAAAGAGTTAAAGCTCTGCTTTATTCTTAGTTCATTATTTATCCTCTGTTGCCAGGCAGTATTTGCACAGAGCAACATAACTGGAACCGTATCAGATAAATCGGGACCATTAATAGGAGTTGGGGTGCAGGTCAAGGGAACATCTGCATCTACCACAACAAGTCAGAATGGTGCTTATACCATTTCAGTGCCTAATGCCGGAAATGCAGTTCTTGTGTTTTCTTATATCGGTTACACTACTCAGGAGGTTGCAGTTAACGGCCGATCAACCGTTAATGTATCCCTAGTTGAATCAGCTTCCGATTTAAGTGAAGTAGTAGTAGTAGGTTACGGAACGCAGAAAAAGAAGGACCTCACAGGTGCTATCTCTATTGTAAAGGCATCAGATGTTCAGAAAAGACAAGGAACTACTGTTGCAGAATCATTACAGGGTTTAGCTACCGGTATCAGAGTAAGGGGCGGTGGACAACCCGGTTCGGAAGCGCAGATCCAGATCAGAGGATTAAAGAACTTTGGGGCTAACAATCCGCTGTATGTAATTGATGGTTTGGTTACCAGTGCCAACCGCGACTTTAATCCGGCCGATATTGAATCCATACAAATTCTTAAAGATGCATCTGCAGCAGCCATCTACGGGTCGAGAGCAGCGAATGGCGTAATTATCATTACTACCAAAAGAGGTCTTGATGGTCCTATGAAAATAGAATTTTCAGGAAAAAGTAGCTTGCAAACTATTCCCAGGTATGATCTTGCCGAAACAGAAGAGTTTTCGAGATTAAATTTTATGGCTTATGATAATGCCAAAATAAACCGCCAACAGCTGGATCTAAATACAAATACAGATTGGCAGGATGTAGCATTTAGAACAGGAAATGTACAGGATTATAACCTAAGTTTCTCTGGTGGAAGTAAGGATGCTACCTATTTTGTTTCAGGTGGTTATTTTGGAAACAAAGGTACGGTAATCAGTACTGATTTTGATCGACTTAGTTTTAGAGTTAATACAAAAGGGACCAAAGGCATATTTACCATTGGTGAAAATCTGGCAATAAGCAGTTCCAAAAACAACGAGATGTCGGGTAACCCAATACTTGATGTTGTTCGTATGTTGCCTACTATACCAGTTTATGATGCCGGCCATCCGGGAGGGTATGGTTACGGAGACGAAGCCAAAGCCAGAACATTTGGAACTAATCCGCTTGCTATAGCGAACCTTGAAGATCGTATAAATCAAAATTTAAGAATCAGAGGTAATTTATTCGCTGAATTGCAATTACTTAAGCCATTAAAGTTCAGAACTAGTCTTGGTTACGAAACCAGCAGAGATCATTATACTTATTTGAAAAAGGATGGATTCTGGACACTTAACCAAGCTTATGACCCTGCAATACTAAATGAGAATAGAGGAGAGTCATCCACAGTCCTTATAGAAAACACACTTACTTTCAATAAAGAATTTGGCAGACATTCATTAACAGTTATCGGTGGACAGTCTTATCAAAAAGATAATTATGCTTTAATGTGGGGAACTAAGCGTAATATCTTACAGAACTCTACCACAGGTCACTATTATGATGTTTTAGATCAGGGAAATGAAGCACAAACTGGCGGTTACAGGAATCGCGCAGATCTCATTTCTTACTTCGGCAGGTTAGAATACAATTATGCCGATAAGTATTTACTAAATGCAGTTATCAGAACTGATGGTGTTTCMAGATTTGGGCCTGATTATAAATTTGGTAGCTTCCCATCTGTGTCGGGTGCATGGCGTATCAGTAAGGAAGATTTTTTCAAGTCTTCCTGGATTGATGATCTGAAAATAAGAGCTAACTATGGAACTTTAGGAAGCAGTGATATTGGTGCATATGAATATATGGCCTTTGTTAATACCTTCTCTGCAATTCCAATGGGGCCAAACCAAAATCTTCAGTCAGGTTCAACTCAGGTACAGCTTGCAAACAGGGATTTGCACTGGGAAGAAGTAACTCAGCAAAATTATGGTATTGATGCTGCTTTTCTTCACAACAAACTTTCAATCAGTGCTGAATACTTTATTTCAAAAACAGACGGAGTATTAATCCGCTACCCATTGCTTATTTCTACTGGTAATGATGGAGGAAATCCTTTTGTAAACGGTGGTATATTAGGTAACAGAGGGTTTGAGTTTACTGCATCATATGTCGAAAACTCAAGTGAATTTAAATACAATGTTACTGCAAACTTAACCACGTTAAATAATAAAGTACTGGGTTTGGGCTATAACAAGAACAAAACTTTTGTCGGCAATACGGTTACCGAAGTTGGTCAGCCAATTGGTATGTGGTATGTACTGCAAACAGATGGTCTGTTCCAGAATGCAAACGAAGTCGCTAGTTATAAAAATGCAAATGGTAAAGTTATTCAGCCTGCTGCTCAGCCTGGTGATATTCGTTATAAGGATAACGATGGTGACGGTGAAATCACAAATAAAGATAAAGTAGTTGTAGGGAGTCCATGGGCCGATTATGAGTTGGGTTTAAACATCGGGGCCGCATATAAAGGGTTTGAATTTTCTATGGACTGGTTTGGTTCTTTTGGCTCAAAAGTGTTTAACGGACCAAGAAGTGTAATGGATAACTTCTCAGACAATTCTAACTATCGCGCCGGTGTTCAACCATGGACTCCTGAAAATCCTAACACAAGTGTACCTCGCGCTTTTTATAGCAGTACCATCAATGCCAGGGGCGATACCGATCGTTGGTTGGAAAATGGAAGTTTCGCACGTATGAAATACATTGGTATCTCTTATAATATCCCAAATACACTATTAAAAAGAATAGGATTTAATAATGCTAAGGTGATTCTCTCCGGACAAAATCTGATCACTATCACTAAGTATACAGGACTGGATCCTRAATTTAGTAACGGAAGTGTTTTTGAAAAAGGATTTGACTTTGGTGCATTTCCTAACTTAAGAACAGTATCTCTTGGTTTAAACTTCGGATTTTAATATTAGAAACATGAAAAAGATAATTTCAAAAATATTAGTGCTTAGTGCACTCGTCCTGATGTTCTCCTGTAAAAAGTCATTGTTAGATCAGGACAACCCAAATACATTAACAGTTGACCAGTTCTGGAAAACTGAAAGCGATGCCCAAAAGGGTGTAAATGCAGCATATGCCATGTTTTACCAAAATGGTGGGTGGAACAGGTGGATTTATTTCAGACTGGATTTAACTTCTGATGAAGGATGGAGCAACAGTCCGTGGACTGAGCTTGGCGATTGGACCCGTTTCCAGTATATCAATTACAATTTCTGGGAAGGTAATGTGAACACTTACAGAGATACTTATAAGGCAATTTTCAGGTGTAATCAGGTATTGACCTATGTGCCGGAAATTCCTTTTGCAGATGCCAAAAAGAAAGCAGAAATACTTGCACAAGCTAAGTTCCTGAGAGGGTTTTATTACTATTACGCCGCTATATTGTGGGAGAACTTTCCTATTGTAACCACCATTCAAACACCAACAGATTTGCCTGCACAAAGCTCTTTAGCTCAGGTTTGGGCACAGGTAGAAAAAGACCTTACAGAGGCAAGCGCTGACCTGCCAGAACAATGGACCGGAGGTGAGATTGGGCGTGCTACAAAAGGCGCAGCACAAGCATTGCTAGGTAAAGCACTGATGCAACAACATAAATGGGCCGATGCTAAAACCGCTTTTGACTATCTTGTAACTGGTGCAGGAAAAAATTATTATGATCTTGTTGATTATAAAGATAACTTCAGAGCAGAAAACGAAAATAACAAGGAGTCTGTATTTGAAATTCAATTTTCTGATGTCAATAAATCTGCAGAAGGTGACGGGCCAAGTGCAAATGTGGGTAGTAATCGTGCTCAATTTTTTGCACCTAGAAGTATAGGGTGGTCAGATGGACAAGCCAGATTCTGGTTGGTTAATGAGTTTAAAAAAGAGAAAACTACTGATAATAAAATTGATCCAAGGTTAAGATATACCTTGTTCTACCCTGGTCTTGAAGCTGATTTTGGCGATAAGACTTATGGCAGAAGCTGGGAGTGGGGTGCTGATGAAGCCTGGTTCAAAAAATACTCACGTGACTATATGCGCAGTAATGAAGATTATTTTAATCAGGTTAACAACAGGGTAATTCGCTTTGCCGATGTTTTACTGATGTATGCAGAAGCATTGAATGAGCTTGGGCAAACTGCGGATGCTTATCAATACGTAAACCGTGTACGTACCAGGGTAAACATGGCTGGCCTGGCTACTGCATATCCTGCAATTGGTAACAATAAAGACCTCTTCAGAGAGCGATTGAAAGTAGAGCGAAGCTTAGAACTTTGTGGTGAAAGTGTTAGATGGGCCGATTTAAAAAGATGGGGTGACCTTGACAACAAAGCGAATGTAGATAAAGTTGCATTACGCGACCCCGACTTTAAGAATTTCGTTGTAGGAAAACACATCAGATTGCCATTGCCACAGGTCGAAGTAGACAATAACACTAACCTTTCACAGAACCCTAATTATTAATTCAGAAACTATKTTTTTAAGAAGTGTAACCATTATTCTGCTATTGCAAGCCGTAGTTGGTTGTAGCAAGAGCCAGAAAAAGTCTGAACCTGATAAAGACAAGCCTGCGCCTGCTATAACCACTTTCACAAATCCCCTGCTCAGCAGCGGACCAGATCCATGGGTTATCAGAAAGGATGGGTATTATTATTACATGAATACCCAGGGAACTCAGGTTTCTATACGTAAAACAAAAGCCCTTTCACAGTTAAGCAGGGCTGAAGTTACCGTGGCTTATAAAGCACCTGTATCAGGTGCAGATTCAAAGAATATATGGGCACCCGAACTACATTTTCTGAACAACAAATGGTACATCTATTATACTGCCGGATCTTCTGGAGATTTATCTACCCAGCGCATGTTTGTGCTGGAAAACAGTAATGTCGATCCTACAAAAGGTAGCTGGGTTGTAAAAGGACAGATAAAGGATAACAATGCTGATTTCTTTGCCATAGATGCTACGGTGTACTCCAGCAATGGTAAAAATTACATTATCTGGAGCGGACATATTTCAGCAACTGATAATACACAGCGATTATATATTGCCCAGTTAGCCGATGAACCATGGAAAATGGCTACACCAAGAGCAGAGATTTCTACTCCAACATACGACTGGGAAAAGATAGGTTTACCTCATGTAAATGAAGGGCCCGAAATCCTAACCAACAAGAATGGAAGAACCTTTCTGATCTTTTCGGCCAGTGGTTGCTGGACAGATGATTATTCTTTGGGTATGATTAGTTTAAAAGAGAACGGCGATCCACTGAAGCCGGCAGATTGGACCAAAACAGATAAACCGGTGTTTACTAAGAAACCGGAAAGCGGAGCTTATGGCCCAGGCCATAACAGCTTTTTTAAATCACCAGACGGAACGGAAGATTGGATTCTTTATCATGCTAATCCCAGAGCGGGGTTAGCATGTTCTAACGACCGTAGCCCACGGATGCAGAAGTTTACCTGGAATGCCGATGGAACACCAAATTTTGGTGAACCTGTAAAGATCGATACGCCAATCCTAAAACCTTCAGGTGAATGAGAGTAGTTATCCAAATCTGTACTATAGTACAATTCTGCGCACTGCTGTCTTTTGGCTGCGGTAAAAAGAACGAAACGGTTAGTGTTCCACAAAAACCATCCGTTAAAAGCCATATCGAATGGGATTATAATACCTTAAAAAAGGTCTCCTCATCTGCCGCAGGCGAAAGGTATTGCGGATATGCCAGGATGATTCAATTGCACGATCAATCGCTCTTAGCCATATATGAGGCCGATGGAAATATTGTTAGTGTCAAAAGTGCCGATCTGGGAGCGACCTGGTCGGCACCTGTTTCAGTTGCACAACGCGCCAATGGCACAAATATGTCTGTACCAGATATATTGGAATTAAAGGATCATTCCTTACTGGCTTGTTATAACCCAAGACCGTACGACATTTCTCCTTCCAGAAAATTTGGTATCCGCACCAAGAAAAGCTATGATGGCGGACTCACCTGGAAAGACGAGAAACTGCTTTATGAGGCAGGGTATGAATTTAAAAATGGATGTTGGGAGCCATCAGCAGTGCAATTGCCCAATGGGGAAATTCAATTGTACTTTGCTAATGAGGGAGACTACCTAAATTCCGATGAGCAGAATATTTCCATGCTACGTTCCAGCGATAACGGACAAACATGGACTGAAAAACCTCAAATTGTAAGTTTCAGAGCAGGGAAACGAGATGGTATGCCGGTGCCTCTATTGCTTAGCAATGGAAAAGAGATCGCTTTTGCTATAGAAGACAATGGCTTTGACGCATTTAAACCTTACATCATCAGAAATACTTTAAAAGACAATTGGGCAAGCACTGTAGATGCTGGCAGCGCCAACCGAAGCTACGCCCTGGCAGATAAAATTGCCGATAATATCTATGCAGGCGCACCTTATTTAAGGCAATTGAAAACCGGCGAAACCATACTTTCTTATCAAGGTACCGAAGGGCGTATCAATAAAATGGAATTTGCAGATATGAAGGTGGTTATCGGAGATGATGAAGCACGTAATTTCAATAGAAAATCTACACCATTCATTATCCCGGCAAACAAGTCGTGCTTGTGGAGTAGTGTAGCTGTTTTAAACGACAACACCATTGTTGCGGTAACCAGCACAAATGCCTATTCTAACCATTCCGAAATCTGGATGATAAAAGGACGTTTGGTGCAAGATCCTATAGCACTTGCCGATCCTACCATATTCCTGGATAACGACAAGTATTACTTGTATGGCACTAGTAGTGATAAGGGCTTTGAAGTATATGAGTCGTCAGATTTAAAGAACTGGAAAGGCCCTGTAGGTAAAAGCAACGGTTTCGCCCTTGTAAAAGGAGAATCTTTTGGGAGTAAAGGCTTTTGGGCACCACAGGTTTTTAAACACAAAAATGCCTATTACATGGCTTACACCGCTGATGAACAGATTGCAATAGCGAAAAGCGATAGTCCACTAGGGCCCTTCAAGCAAGAGCAGATAAAGTCGCTGTCTGGTATTGGCAAACAGATTGATCCCTTTGTGTACTTCGATACCGACGGTAAAACCTATATGTACCATGTAAAGCTTAAAGAAGGCAACAGGATTTTTGTTTCAGAGATGAAATCTGATCTTTCTGATGTATTGCAGGAAACCACCAAAGAGTGTATTAGCGGAGTGCTTCCATGGGAAAACACTGAGAAAACAGATTGGCCGGTTACCGAAGGGCCAACAGTAATAAAACATAAGAATTTGTATTACCTGATCTATTCTGCAAATGACTTTCGCAATAAGGATTACGCAGTAGGTTATGCCACTTCAACTTCGCCTATGGGGCCATGGAAAAAATATGCAGGCAGTCCGATCATAAGCAGAGAGAAACTAAAGCAAAATGGAACGGGGCATGGCGATTTGTTTACCGATAAAGCCGGAAATTACAAATATGTAATGCATACTCATCATTCTGCTACAAAAGTATCACCACGGTCAACCGGAATTATAGATGTAAAGTTTGCTAAAGGCGATGAAGCTGATGTGCTGCAAGCCGATGAATCGACATTTAAACTTCTTTTTACTGGTGCCGAAACCAAATAAAAACACCACATTTAATAAACATACAGAATGAACAAATCACTAAATTATAACTAGAACCTTTTAAAATGAGAAATCTAAAAACCTATTATCTAGCACTATGCTTGCTTGGGCTCGCGTTTCAGTCGTGCGTACAAAAACCAGCAGATCAAACTTCACAAACAGAACAAAAGCCAAGAGAAATATGGACTGTAGAACAGGCCAATAAATGGTATGAGCAATGGGGCTGGTTAAGAGGTAGCGACTTTATACCAAGTACTGCAATCAATCAATTAGAAATGTGGCAAAAGGAAACTTTTGACCCGACAACTATTGATAAGGAACTGGGTTATGCTGAAGGAATTGGCATGAACTCAATGCGCGTTTACCTGCATCATGCTGCCTGGCAACAAGATAAAGATGGCTTCAAAGGAAGGGTAAAACAATATTTAGATATCGCCGATAAGCACCATATCTCTACCTTGTTTGTGCTATTTGATGATTGCTGGAATCCAACTTTTAAAACCGGAAAACAACCGGAACCAAAAATTGGTATTCACAATTCCGGCTGGGTAAGAGACCCGGGAGATCTGTATTATCAGGACTCTACGCTTGTAGATACGCTTGAAACTTATGTTAAAGATGTACTAACAACGTTTAAAGATGACAAACGCATTGTACTTTGGGATCTTTACAACGAACCTGGAAATTCAAACTACGGCAACAAAAGCATGGATCTGCTTAAAAAAGTATTTGAATGGGGCCGTACAGTTAACCCTAGTCAGCCGCTTTCTGTAGGGGTATGGAAATTAGATTTGAAAGAACTTTCAGATTA
Organism: Pedobacter sp. 05T44; assembly: GCF_056395985.1. Taxonomy (NCBI): domain Bacteria; kingdom Pseudomonadati; phylum Bacteroidota; class Sphingobacteriia; order Sphingobacteriales; family Sphingobacteriaceae; genus Pedobacter; species Pedobacter sp. 05T44. Next base: position 185,877 of record NZ_JBFTKO010000001.1, on the reverse strand, counting down.
TCAGATTCAGAATTCTGATGTAACCACTTATCATAATTATGGCGATGTAAAGGATCACCAAAAATGGATTGATACCCTTAGAAGTGTTTCTAAACGCCCGCTTATCTGTACTGAATATATGGCAAGATCAAGAAACAGCTTATTCAGCAACATCATGCCTATCCTTAAAAAAGAAAATATTGGTGCTTACAACTGGGGCTTGGTGGCAGGAAAAACCAATACTATTTACGCATGGGATAGCCCAATGCCTGATGGAAAAGAACCTAAACTATGGTTTCATGATATTTTCAGAAAAGACGGTAGCCCGTATAAAAAAGCAGAAGTTGATTCTATAAAAATGCTTACCGGAAAGCAGTAAGCGTTTATTAAAATTCAGTTACCTAGGCCGTTGTTGTTTACGACGGTCTTGGTTCTTTAATGCGGTCGTCATCTCGACGATAGGAGAGATCTCTTGATTATGCCAATTTGCTTTGTAGCTATTTAAAGGTCAGAGATCTCTCCTATCGTGGAGATGACGACCTTTAAGCTACCTCTTATTGGGCTTAATCAAGGCAGATTAAGGACTGGGAGCAGATTGCGTCGGAAAACATGCATCTTTTCCCGAACCAGTCCCGAACCAGTCTCGAACCAGCGTTAACGCAGGCCATACCAAGCTTCATAGAAGCCCCATAGTTGATCATAAAATAAATGCACTTAAAAAGCATAAAATGTTGTAAGTTCATTGATGAAAATCAACATGTTTTGTGAATGGTTCCATTTGATATAGATAATCAAACTTTAAACGATCTCGAGATATTTGAAAGTGCCGCTAGTGAAAAGTGCATTTTCTCTTTTTTCGACTTCAGCTCAACCATAGGAGGGAAAGAGAAGTTAAGGAGCCTTTTTAATCATCCTCAAACTGATATTCAGATAATTGAAGAGAGAAAAAATCTTATCCAATATCTGTTGAAGTATAATAAAACTATAGCCTTCGATAAGGAATCGCTTGATTTTATTGAGTTCTACTTACGTCAAAATGATAAGCCCAACCAGCCGGCTGCTATAGATATTATAGGGGTTACTTCCAGATTTTTCTTTAAGAACAATCAGCAACAGTATTTAAGACAACGCGGGGCTCAGGAAGTATTAAAGCTGATCCATTTGTTGTATGACTTTTGCAGCGAATTAATTATTGAGAACGCTCCTGAACTACTAAAATCACTCCACAATAAAGTTCATGGAATGATAGAGAGGCAAGCAGACATTAAGCACCATAATCAAATAAGACCTCACACTTTTAAACTCTTTGATTTAGAGAAATACGATTTTATAATCAGAAATTCAGAGGTCACAGAAATTAAGGAACTTCTGGGAATTTGTTATTCGTTAGATGCCTATTTATCAGTTGCAAAATCTGCAAGAACTTACGGCTTGTCATTTCCTGTATTCAATTCTTCAAAGGAGAGATCAATTGTAATTAAAGGGGTATTTCATTTATTTGTGAAGCACCCAATACCCAATAACATCGATTTCAGTACTGATAAAAATGTTTGTTTTATTACGGGAGTGAATATGGCAGGGAAATCGACCTTGCTAAAATCTATTGCAATATCCATATATCTAGCCCATTTGGGCTTTCCTGTTCCTGCAGAAAGTATGGAGACCAGCATTTTTGATGGCCTCATTACTACGATCAATCTTTCAGATAATTTGAATCAGGGATATAGCCATTTTTATAACGAGGTATTAAGAGTAAAGCAAGTTGCACAAAAAGTAACCACATCTAACAATATGGTGGTTATATTTGATGAGCTGTTTAGAGGAACGAATGTAAAAGATGCCTACGATGCTTCACTTTCAATCATAACAGCATTTAGCCAGATCAGAGGGAGCTTTTTTGTTATTTCAACACATATTGTTGAAGTGGCTAAAGAGCTAAATGATAACAGTAATATTAATTTCCGCTTTTTGGAAACCAGGATAATAGATGGGAAACCCATGTTTACTCATGAGCTGAAAGAGGGTATAACTGATGAACGCATGGGCATGTGGATAATTGAAAATGAGGGGATAATGGAAATATTGAACAATATGACACATTGTAACAAATAAATGCCCACCAGATTTAAGTATTTATGGTAATTTTGCAAAAGAAATAACTCGGTGAGTTTAAACAAACGCACCGCTAAATATAAAATAGAAGTGAATATGAAAAGAGTAGTAGTAACAGGTTTAGGTGCTGTAACCCCGGTGGGAAATACAGTAAAAGAATTTTGGGACAATATAGTTGCCGGTAAAAGTGGCGCAGCTAAAATAACAAAATTTGATACCTCAAAATTCAAAACCAACTTTGCTGCTGAAGTGAAAAACTTTGATGCCGAAGCCTATATTGATAAAAAAGAAATCAAAAAATATGATTTGTATACTCAGTTCGCTATTGCAGCCAGCGATCAGGCCATCAAAGACTCAGGATTAGACTTTACAACAATGCCTGAAATTGAACGCTATGAAGTGGGTGTGATTTGGGGATCTGGAAATGGTGGTATCGGTACTTTTGAAGAGCAATTGAAAGAGTATCATCTTGGTGATGGAACTCCTAGATTTAGCCCTTATTTTATCCCTAAAATGATTGTTGATATTGCCGCTGGTGTAATTTCAATACGCAATAAACTCCATGGTCCTAATTATGCTACTGTTTCGGCATGTGCATCTTCTAACACTGCAATTATCAGCGCTTTTGATTCTATCCGTTTAGGCAAGGCCAACATTATGGTAGCGGGTGGTTCCGAGGCCGGTATTACTGAATCTTCAGTAGGTGGTTTTAACTCAGCACATGCTTTATCAAAAAGAAATGATGATCCTGAAACTGCTTCGCGTCCGTTTGATGTAGACAGAGATGGCTTTGTAATTGGTGAAGGCGCTGGTGCTTTGATTTTGGAAGAACTCGAGCATGCCCAAAAAAGAGGTGCACATATCTATGCAGAAATTGTTGGTGGTGGTATGGCAGCTGATGCTTATCACCTTACTGGTACGCCACCGGATGGTTTAGGGGCATCTTTAGGTATTTCTAAAGCACTTGCTGATGCAGGGATAACTCCTGATAAAATTGATTATATCAATGCTCACGCAACTTCTACAGGTTTAGGAGACGCTGGAGAATTAAACGGAATTAAAAAAATATTTGGCGATTTGCCTGTTAAAATTAGTGCAACCAAATCTATGACCGGTCATTTACTTGGTGGTGCTGGTGCTATAGAAAGTATAATCAGTATTCTTGCCATCAGAGATGGAATTATTCCGGGAACTATCAACACTAGAAATCTTGATCCTGCAATTCCCGAAGGCTTAAATATTGTATTAGGTAAATCTATTCACCAGCCTGTTAATTACGTGCTGAACAACACATTTGGTTTCGGTGGTCACACTGCAACTTCTGTGTTTAAAAAGTATGAAGCATAGTAAATAATTAATTGTTTTTTACGTAGGGTGGTATTTCTAACTTTGCAATAATCGTCTTTCTTGTAAAGACGATTATTGTGTAAATTGTCTTTACAAGAAAGACGATTTTGTCTATGGAGCGATGAATATGGCTGAACAATCGTATCTTTTTAAAAGGACTACTTAAAGCTGCCGGTTATTGTAAGGCTAAGGAAGCATGGGTTATCACGCTCGAAGAAGAAGAATTAACCATAGATGGTGTACATATTCTAATAATGCCAGCTTGGAAATGGATGTTATAGTTTTACCTCTATACCAAAGCCCGAATTGGACTTTTGTTCTCCTAATAATAAAGATTTAACTTGCCTGTATGAACATAGAATTCAATAAGAATGAAGACGTTAATAAACAGTCAGTTTATGACTTAAAAACCCGGCTCAAAAAGATATATAAAGGTGGGGGAGAGAAGAACGCTGCTAAACAAAAGGACAAGGGTAAATTATTGGCAAGAGAACGCATCTCTTACCTGATAGATAAAGAAAGTCAGTTTTTAGAAATTGGTGCTTTTGCGGCAGATGAAATGTATGCTGAGCAGGGTGGTTGTCCATCGGCCGGTGTGGTTTGCGGTATCGGATATGTATCGGGCAGGCAATGTATGATTGTTGCGAACGACGCTACCGTAAAAGCAGGTGCCTGGTTTCCTATGACTGCTAAGAAAAATCTTAGGGCGCAGGAAATTGCAATGGAAAACAGACTGCCGGTAATCTATCTGGTTGATAGCGCCGGTGTTTATTTGCCTATGCAGGATGAGATTTTTCCTGATAAGGAACATTTCGGACGAATGTTTAGAAACAACGCGATCATGTCGGCCGATGGGATTGTTCAAATTGCTGCAATAATGGGCTCATGTGTGGCTGGTGGTGCTTATTTACCGATCATGAGCGACGAAGCAATGATTGTTGATGGCACAGGTTCTGTGTTCCTGGCAGGGTCATATCTTGTTAAATCGGCAATTGGCGAAGATGTGGATAATGAAACCCTGGGTGGAGCCACTACCCATTGTGAAATATCTGGTGTAACCGATTATAAGCATCCTAATGATCAGGCTTGTTTAGATAGCATTCGTAACATCATGAGCATGCTGGGTGCACCACAAGTAGCCGGATTTGATAGAATTAAGCCAGCTTTACCTAAGCTCGATCCTGAACAAATTTATGGAATACTGCCGGAAAACAGAGAAAAGCCTTATGATATGCTCGAGGTAGTTCAACGCTTGGTAGATAACTCTGAATTTGAAGAATACAAGAAATTGTATGGACAGAGCATCATCTGCGGATTAGGTCGTATTGATGGCTGGGCGGTTGGTATAGTTGCCAATCAGCGTAAAGTTGTTAAATCCAAAAAAGGGGAGATGCAGTTCGGGGGAGTAATTTATTCTGATAGTGCTGATAAGGCAACACGGTTTATCATGAATTGCAACCAGAAAAAAATCCCTTTGGTGTTTTTACAGGATGTTACCGGCTTTATGGTAGGCAGCAGATCTGAGCATGGAGGCATCATTAAAGATGGTGCAAAAATGGTAAACGCGGTTGCAAACTCCGTTGTGCCTAAGTTTACCATTGTAATAGGAAACTCTTATGGTGCCGGTAATTATGCCATGTGTGGTAAAGCATATGATCCGCGATTGATTTATGCCTGGCCAAGTGCTAAAATTGCAGTTATGGGTGGCTCGCAGGCCGCTAAAGTGTTGTTGCAGATTCAGGAAGCATCACTAAAAGCAAAAGGAGAGGTGATTACACCGGAAAAAGAAGAAGAACTGTTAAAAGAAATTACCGATAGGTATGACAGTCAAACTACTCCTTATTATGCTGCGGCAAGGTTATGGGTTGATGGCGTTATTGACCCTTCAGAAACCAGAAAAGTAATTTCTATGGGTATAGAAGCGGCCAATCAATCGCCTATAAAGAAGCAGTTTAACGTAGGTGTTATCCAGACTTAGGCGGAATTATAATCTGGAAATCACAATGTTGCGTTTGTTGTGCGCTAGCGTTTGACGGATAGCGGGATAAAGCGTAATTTTGTACTTTAATAAGAAAGAAACATATATGTCAGAAGAAATAGAACACGTTCAATGTTTAATTATAGGTTCAGGTCCGGCAGGATATACTGCTGCAATTTATGCAGCCCGTGCTGATCTTAAGCCAGTTATGTATACTGGTATGGAACCTGGTGGTCAATTAACGCAGACTACTGATGTTGATAATTTCCCAGGATACCCGGGTGGCATTATGGGCCCTGAGATGATGGAAGATTTCCGTAAACAAGCAGAACGTTTTGGAACTGATATCCGTTTTGGATATGTAAGTTCTGTAGACTTTTCATCTTTGCCTCACAAAGTAGTTGTTGATGAAATTAAAACCATCACAGCTGATACTGTAATTATCTCGACAGGTGCCACAGCTAAGTGGCTTGGTTTGCCTAGTGAACAACAATATAATGGTTTTGGTGTATCGGCATGTGCGGTATGCGACGGATTTTTCTTTAAAGGACAGGACGTAGCGATAGTTGGTGCTGGTGATACTGCTGCCGAAGAGGCTACTTACCTTGCAAAGCTTTGTAAAAAAGTATACATGATTGTGCGCAGAGATGAGTTCAGAGCTTCAAAAGCTATGGTACACAGGGTATTAAATACGCCAAATATTGAAGTAATTTATAACTCTGAAACTAAAGAAATTCTGGGTAACGGTAAAAATGTTACTGCGGTAAGAATAGTAAATAACCAATCTGGTGCAGAAACTGATTTGCCAGTTGAAGGTTTCTTTGTGGCCATTGGCCATAAACCTAATACCGATATCTTTAAAGGATGGTTGGATATGGATGAAACTGGTTATTTAAAAACAATCCCTGGAACTTCTAAAACCAACATAGAAGGTGTTTTTGCCAGTGGAGATGTTCAGGATCATTATTATCGCCAGGCAGTTACAGCCGCTGGTTCTGGTTGTATGGCGGCTTTAGATGCAGAGCGTTATCTGGCGGCAAAAGAACACGAAGTAAAAGAAGTGTTGTAAGTATCATTTTAATAGAAATATGGGCAGAATCGTATGATTCTGCCTTTTTTTTGCCCGCCTTTCTCTAAGATTTTTTTATCTTGGGGCTTGATTTAAAATAAATTATTTAACCTAACACATGAAAAGATTATTATCAGTTGCTCTCGTGGCATTTATGTCTGTGGGTGCATTTGCGCAAACAGATGCCAATATGGGCATTATTCCTGCCCCCGTTTCGGTAGTAAAGAAAAGCGGAGCCTTTAAATTGGACAAAACTGTTGTATTGATGTCTGCAGATGCAGCCAATGCAAAGATGGCAGATTTGCTAAACGCTTCTATTACCACGAAGGCAGGATTTGCACTTAGAGAAACAAAGGCTATAAAAGCCAATGAAAGAGCAATTGTATTAACCTCGGCAGGGGCTGATAAATTACCTGCAGAAGGTTATACTATTGATATTACTGATAAAAAAATCACTGTAACAGGTAAAGATGCAGGATTGTTCTATGCAGTTCAGTCTATGATTCAGCTAATGCCTGAAAAGAAAAATAATGAGCTAACCATAAGTGCAGCAGAAATTAACGATTATCCTCGTTTTAAATACAGAGGAATGCACCTCGACGTTGGACGCCATATGTTCCCGGTAGCTTTTATCAAGAAGTACATCGATTTGATGTCTCAATATAAATTAAATAATTTCCACTGGCATTTAACTGAAGACCAGGGATGGAGAATTGAAATCAAGAAATATCCTAAACTAACAACAGTTGGTGCAACCAGAAGCGGCACCATTATTGGTCACCACCCTGGAGTAGGTACAGATAATAAAGAGTACAAAKGTTTTTATACCCAGCAAGAGGCTAAAGAGGTTGTTGCTTATGCAGCAGCAAGATATATTAACGTAATTCCTGAGATTGAGCTTCCTGGCCATGCATCAGCAGCAATTGCGGCATATCCTGAATTAAGCTGTTTCCCTAACAGAGATACTTTTGTTGATGTTAAAACACCTTGGTCTGGTTCCAGAAAAGGAAAGCAAGTGCAACAGCAATGGGGTGTATTTGATGATGTATTTGTGCCTAGCGACAATACCTTTAAATTTTTAGAAGATGTGTTGGACGAGGTAATCGCGATTTTCCCTTCTAAATATATTCATATCGGTGGTGATGAGAGCCCTAAAGAATACTGGAAAGAAAGTGAGTTTTGCCAGAACTTAATTAAAAAACTTGGGTTAAAAGATGAGCATGAGTTACAAAGCTATTTTATCCAGAGAATCGAAAAACACATCAATGCAAAAGGCCGTTCAATTATTGGATGGGATGAGATTCTTGAAGGTGGTTTAGCGCCTAACGCTACTGTAATGTCGTGGAGAGGTACAGAAGGTGGTATTGCAGCGGCAAAACAAAACCATGATGTGATCATGACTCCGGGCGGACCTATTGGACTTTACTTTGATCATAAACAATCTAATTCTGTTGACGAACCAACAAATATTGGTGGTTTAGCACCTTATTCTTTAGCATATGCTTACGATCCAATGCCAAAAGAATTAACTGCAGATCAGCAGAAACATGTTGTGGGTGTACAGGCTAACCTGTGGACTGAGTATATTCAAACTCCAGAAAAAGTGGAGTATATGATCTTACCAAGAATGTTCTCATTGGCAGAGATTGCATGGAGCAAGCTTGACCGTAAGGACTTTAAAAACTTCTCTGAAGAGCGTATTCCTGTGCATTTGGCCAGATTAGATAAAACCAACACAAACTATTGGGTTCCAACTCCGCTTGGATTAACAGCAGAAAAAGTAATAAACGGTGAAGAATTTAATCTTGATCTGAAAGCACCAATACCAGGTTCAAAAGTATTTTATACTTTAGATCTTACACGTCCGTCTGAAACTGCTAACTTAGTTAACAGCCCTGTTAAAGTGATTGTTCCTAAAGGCGAAAAACGTGTTTTAAAAACTATTGTAATCGCGCCAAGTGGTAAACGCAGCGTTGTTACAGAAACAATTTTGAACAATGGTGCTTCGGATGTAAAAACTAAATAGTAGTTTGCATTGTATAAATTGTATTTACATTAAAAAGTAAATGATGAAATTGATGAAATACTTAATAAAGCAGCCTCTTCTATTTGCGGGGCTGCTTTTATTGGCTTCTTGCAGCGACTCTTCTAAGAAAGATGAAGCTGTAAAACAGAGTGAACCTGTTGCAGCTAAGCAAAAAGGTCAGTTTGTTTTTTACAAGGATATAGCGATAAGACCAGGTATCAATTTTGAGGTAGTAAGCTGGGGTAAAGGGGTTGATAGCGTTGGTGGTTATCTGATACTGATGTCCGATTCGCTTAAAAGCAATTACAAATCGTTTTCTAATGAACGTAGTGGCATTATAACTGATGCCTGGAATATGGATTTAGATAATGATGGTAACCCGGAAATTTACATCGAGCTGTTAAGCAAGAAGAATGTTCTGGATCTTAACGTTTTCGAATATTCTGATGGTAATTTTAACAAGATCACCTTCCCGGCATTAAGTGATAGAGCTAAAAAGACCTACGCAGGTAATGATAAATTCGTTATCAAGAATGGCGACTTGTTCCGCACTTTTCCTATCGTAAATTCAAAAGATACTACTGAAAAGGATGGCACTTTAAAAACATTACAATATAGACTTAGCGGTAATAGCTTCTCTATATCTGAAATAGAGAGTGAATAGGTTTATATCAGCTTATTGGTTCTTGCCACATTTATGGCGTCAGCTTTCGAGTTGACGTCTAACTTAATGTAAATGTTCTTTACATGGGTTTTAACCGTTTCTACATCTATAAATAACTGATTGGCGATCTGGCCACGATCTTTACCTTCGGCTATTAATTCCAGTATCTGTGTTTCTCTTTTGGTAAGCGGCGAATGCTGGTTTTTTTGAAGAGACATAATTACTTTCTTTGAAACATCTGGGCTCATGGGGCCGCCGCCATGCATTACCTCTTTAATTGCGTCGATTATTTTTGATGAAGGCGTATTCTTGGTAAAGTATCCTGAAGCACCATTTGCCAATGCATCCAGTATTATTTTTTCGGTTTCATAAACAGTAAGCATAATGATGTAAACATCAGGCAGCATCTTTTTTAGTTGCGGTAAAGCGTCAATGCCGCTTGTACCGGGCAGCTGTATATCCAATATGATCACATCCGGGTTGTCTTTTGCAATTTTAAGCTTTGCAACATCAAATGAAGGATAAGCATTTACCACGGTATATGGAGAGGTATTGTCTATCAGGTAGTGGTAGCCTTCTCTGATGGTTTTATCATCTTCAATAATTACAATTCTTGCGGCTTCCTGATTAGGCATCTTTAAAATGTTTTAGGGTCGAAAAATTAACAAGTAACAATACACTGGTACCATTGTCATTAGAAATGATCTTTAAATCGGCATTTATTCTTTTTGCCCTAACATACATATTGTTCATGCCATGCCCATCTTTAGCGTGTGCTACATCAAAGCCGATTCCATCGTCCTGAAGGGTGATCAACAGCATGCCGTTGTTTAATTTGGCCTCAAAATTTATCACCCTGGCTTTGGCATGTTTCAGTGAGTTATGTATAGACTCCTTAAAAATCATCAATATGTTTCGGCTCATATCTAATGATAATTTGGTGTATTTGTTATTGAGATCTATATCAAATTTAAAGAGAATAGGAGTTTCATTAACCATTTCCTGACCGAAATCTTTAATGTGGTTTAATACCTGTTCTAAGGAATCATTTTTTGGATTTAAAGACCATAATATATCTTTGGTTCCATTATACAGTTCGTCAACATTGCAACGGATCTTTTTTAAGATATTCCTTTTTTCGGTATCATCTTTATCGATCATGCTACCCAATACTTCCGAAAGAACTGTTATTCTGGTTAGCTTGTTGCCCAGGTCATCATGAAAATCTTCGGCAGTTTGTTTTCTGATCTTAAATTGTTCCTCCAGCTTTATTTTTAGTCTTAATTTGCGTCTACGTTCATTGAGCATCAAGATGATGTATACTATAAATAATATCAGCAGGATAATAAGTATCACAATAAAGAACTTAAAAAGAGACGTTTGATAGTATGCAGGCAGTATTTCAAATGCAACTGAAGCCGTATTAACTGAAAAAAGCCCGTCTTTGGTAATCACTTTTACTTGGAAAGTGTATTTTCCGGGAGGGATAGCCGTGAAATTCATAGATGAATTACTACTTGGCTGACTGAATTTGTTATCTAATCCTATAAGTCGATATTGGTACATTACAGCATCGGGATTTTTCAGATAAATTCCAGTATAACTGATATTAATGCGGTTGTGGTTATAGGGTAGCGTAAGCACACCTTCAACATATTTTGGTTTGTAATTTGGGGTTACATTTACTGAATTGATGTAGATATATGGACTTACTTTTTTCTCTGGATTAGGATTTACTCCATAAACAATAACTCCTTTGGTAGTGCCGATCCATACATTGTTGTTGTGTTGAAGTATGGCATTCTGATTGCATTCTACCAGCAGTTCATCCTCGCTTTGCGGTGGTATAATTGTAAAGTTTTTAGGATCAATTCTATCAATGCCTCTTCCGGTTCCAACCCATATTATGCCCTTTTTATCTTCTAACAAGCTATAGATGTGATCAGATGCAAGACCCGACTTGGTATTTAAAGATTTTGTTGCCCCGGTTTTAATGTTCCAGATCACTAAGCCGTAATCTGCAGTTCCGAAAAGCACATAGTCCTTGTATTTAAGCATGCAGAGTATGTTAGAACCCGATAAGCCTTTAATCTTTAAAGGGGTGAGCATTTTCTTGTTGGCAACTAACCATGCGCCATCCTGAGTGCCTAAAATTATTGAGTCGCGCGCCAATTCCATTAATCCACCACCAAACTGTTGGGTAATTCTGGTAAATTTTTTGCTGTTAACATCAAAGGTTAAGCATCCATGATTGGTTGATAACCATATGGTGCCACCGCTATCCTCAATCATTGCATTGTACGCTATATGCAAATTATCCGTATCCATACGTTCCAGGCGCTTGCCGTTGTGTTTCCAGAGGCCACCACCGGGAGTGCCTACCCAAAGGTTGTTTTTATGGTCGTTATATAAGAAATTAATGCGATAGGAATCCGGATTTTGAGATGGTATTTTAACGTTTGTTATCTTTTGATTCTGTTTGTACTCATATAAGCCACCATATGAGCCCAACCATATTGATCCTGGAGTAGGGCCGTTGGCAATGGCCATTACAATTCGACTTTCTATTCCTTGTGTTTCGTCGAATGTTACATAGCTGTTATTGGTAAACCTGAATAGGCCAGAGCCATCTGTGCCAAGCCAGATGTTATTCTCGACGTCTTTAAATATCTCATTAACAACATTGTCTGTGAACCCATTCTGGGAATTGAAATGGATAACGCTGGCAGGAGTAATGTAGTAGGCACCCTTGTTTGTACCTATCCATATTGATCCTTTCCCATCCTGTGCTATGGCATTGCATTTACTCGTAATTTCGTTATAGACTTTATTAATGTTATTGTTCTGGGCAACATAGATCCCTTGGGGAGTTAAAAACCATACTTTTCCTTTATTAAGCTTGTCTACTAAAATATTGGTAACTATTAGGGTCTTTATTTTTTCATCTAATGGCCATAATGTCCATTTACCCTTTTCAAGTTGATACAATCCCTTCCCATGAACGGCTACCCATATGTTACCAGAATAGTCTGTTTTAAGAGCCGTAACTATTTCGGTAGTATCATTTGAAATGGTTATTAGTTGATCTTTGTTGGCGTTGTATAAGCGTTTGGCTTTTATACAGTAGGTAGTCCCATTTTTATCGGTGGCAAGTGCACCAACCCATTTTTTCGTATCAGCCGAATTGCTGAAACCCTTGCCATCGTATTTTGATAAACCTTTGGCAGATCCTATCCATATTTCATCCTTTTTTCCTGATGCCAGTGCAAGAATGAAGTTACTGCTTAGACCACGTATTTTGGTGTAATCGGTAAACTGTTTGCCATTAAAACAGCTGAGCCCTCCAAGAGTCGAAATCCACAAGCGACGCTTGCTGTCCTGCGTAATAGCAGTTACCTGCGATTGCGTTAGCCCATCCTCTATGTCATATTGTTCAAAGTTATACCGCTGGGAAAAACCATCGAGACAATAGCTGAAAAGGATGAGAAAAAGTAACAATATCTTTTTGCCCACTTGATACGGAAATACAAGGTTAATCCGATTGTAAATATATTTATCAATATACAATTAAAAAATCACCCCTGAAGGGGTATTTTTTTCATTTACCTCAAAATACCCCTTCAGGKGTGAAAAGAAACACGATATCCCGGTTTAATTTTGATTAGAAACTTTGAGCATTCAAGTTGACTGATTTGAGTTAAACACGCTAATTTAATTGTGATGAGTAGTAGTAGTAGTAGTAATAGTAGAATACTTGTTGGTGATAATGAAATTATAAGTCAAAATTCTTGTACCAGCAGCTTTACTGGTTTAACAGGAAAGTATTCCATTAATATGGTATTTAATGGCGCTGCGGACTATAAAGTAAACAAAAGGGAGTTGCGATTGCATCCGGAAAACTTTATATTTTTAAATAATTATACAAATTATTCCAGCAGAATTGATTCAGCAATACCGGTAAATGCACTATCTGTTTTCTTTGATCCGCGTTTCGTTCAGGATTTCGAATATTCCAGAAAAAGTGGCGCTGTTTTACTGGATAACCCATTTGATTATAAATATGAGAACCCGGTTTTTGTAGAGTCTATTTATCCTTTGCAGGGCGCATTAAAAGATAACCTGCTAAATCTTGCAGGGCTTATCAATCGCAACACAACCAACCAATTACTTTTGAATGATTGTTTGCATGATTGTTTGTTAAATTATTACAGCATATACAACACTGAAGTGGTAAACCGAACTGCATCATTAAAGTTCCTTAGTCATGTTACCAAATCTGAAATATTAAGACGCCTGTCTATGGCTAAGGATTATATCATTAGCAATTACAATAAGAACATCCGACTGGATGATATCGCACAGATGGCTTGTTTGTCGATAAACCATTTACTTAGAACTTTTAAACAAGCTTATCAGCAGTCGCCACACCAGTTTTTAACAACATTCAGACTTCAGCAAGCCAAATACTACTTAAGAAATACGGATTATCCGGTTAGTGAGATTGTAGATATGGTGGGCTTTGAATGCCCAAGTTCCTTTATCAGGTTATTTAGAAGTTCATTTAACGTTACTCCCGGCCAGTACAGGTAATCTGTACCGTATACGATGCTTTTAGAGTACGATATGTGTTTAGTTTAATTTTTTTTAAAAAATGGTTATGAAAAGAAAAATTCTATTGTGTATGGCGATACTGAGTATCTCCTTCACTTTTGCATCTGCTGATACTGATAAACCAGTGGCAAGTGTGAATTTAAAATCAAGCTCTGTAATAGAAGCTTACATTGACGCGAATGTTCATTGTAACGCGGCATTACTTAATCAGGTGATGGATAACGAGGCTGTGCTAAAAATAACCAGGCAGGGCAAAATTGTAGAACAAAACAAAAGGGACCTGGTAGACTTTTATAAAAGAAGAGGCGACATTACATTAAACTGTACCTCCAATTTCGAGATTTTATCAACTAGTGATTGCGTAGTGATGGTAAGGGTAGATTTTAAATATCCATTGTTTACGCAAGAGAACTATGTAACTGTTGTAAAAGACCAAAACGGGATTTGGAAAATAAGTCAGATCCACAGATTTAATGGCTAAAAAAGAATTGGTGAGTTTCGCTTATTCACCATTAAGTCCTAAACCTATATTTGAACCAGGAAGCCCGGCAATAAGTTTGGATAAATTTAAATTTGGGTTAGTTAATAATAGAAGTCATCCGATAGGTAGGATGACTTTTTTTATGGCTGCTCTTTGAACTGGCTGCTAATACGTTCAAACTTCTCTATTAAAAGATCCAAGCGCTCTTTCTCTCTTTTTAAATAAGCTTTGCGCAAAAAGGTTGCACATAATGCCATCCAGAAAACAGAGAAGGAGGTTATTCCGATCTGAAACCATAATTCCAGGTTGTCGAGCATTTCGTAGAAATAAAGGACAAAACCAAGGCATATTGCTGCAGCATAAAACCAATATAGCTTGTTGTATATAGAGAATTTATTTAACTGATAGATCTTTAATTGCGATAAAAATTCATTGGGATGTTGGGTGAAATCATTCCTCGATATTATTTTGTAATCCTTATATAGAATAAAGGTAGATACAGCTATTGCTATAATAATGATGCCTAAACCGGCAGGTGTTGTCCAGGATGTGAATGGATAAAATATTAAAAGAGCAACAAGAGATGCAAAAGAAATCAACATTCCGGCAATGTTCAATAGTGACCTTGTTTTGATGCCTGATACTTCTTTTTTTGCCTGCGAAAGCATTTCCTCAGAAGAGATTTTTACCTCCACTGAATGTGATTGCCAAAGCGATTGTATATGATCAAATTCTTGCATGTTGATTGTATAGTTCTGTAAGTTTTTGTTTAATGCGATGAATTTTTACTCTTAGATTCCCTTCACTGATGCCAGATATATCGGCTATTTCATTGTAAGGTAGTTCGTCGAGTACCATTGTAATTATGAGGCGATCGTTTTCTTCTAATTTTGATATTGACTTGTAAAGTAGTGCAACCTGTTCGTTTTTTTCCGACAATTCCTCTGGCCTGTTTTCGATAATATTGTCTGTAAGCTCATCTTTTGCCTGTCTTTTTTCTGATCTTAAATAGGTTAAGCAAGTATTGACTGCGATACGGTAGATCCATGTCGAAATCAAAGATTTATTACGGAACTTATCTAAATTCTGCCAAACTTTTAAAAATGTTTCCTGAAGAAGATCATTTGCCGAGTCTTCGTCGCCAGTATAACCATAACATAAATGGAAGATTTTCTTGGAGTTTGTGTCGAAAATTTGCTTAAATAACTGATCCTTTTGTTCCATTAATTAACGGCTGATGGTAGTTTGATCGTTGTAATCTTTAATTGTTACAACAGGTTGCGGTATCAAAAATAATAAATGTTTGCGGGCTTACCACAATTAATTACTTTTGTTGCCACTAAAAACTAATTTATGAAACAAAACCGCATCGGGCTAATTACGTTGATATTTATTACAATTGCTACTTTGCTCGGAGTTTTGAAAGATTTTGACATTGTTGCCGTTCCAGATAACATAATGATGGCAGTGCGTTGGATTCTTGCAGCGGAGCTGTTTGTTTATGCCGTTATTAAAAAGAATCTAACTACCTGGATATTGGTCTGTATGATTTTAGGAGTTTTTATTGGGATAGATTATCCGCATGTAGCTATAGCATTACAACCACTAAGCAAAGGTTTTATTAAACTCGTAAAAACTATAGTTGGTCCAATATTATTTGCAACCCTGGTTTATGGTATTGCTGGTCATTCTGACTTGAAACAAGTGGGCCGAATGGCCTGGAAATCTATGCTGTACTTCTATTGCGCCACCACAATGGCATTATTTATTGGATTGGCAGCAATTAATATTTCGCAGGCTGGAGTAGGGGTTAATATTGAAAATATGCCTCATAACGAATTGCCGAAACCCGTGAAGGATTTGACCGATGAAAGCATTCTGCAGAGTTTACCACACAGCATACATTGGTTGTATAAAACACTTGCCTTTTTTAGAAACGTTTTCCCTGAGAATATAGCGAAATCTATCTATGACGCTCAGATCTTACAGATCGTGATCTTTTCTGTGATCTTCGGTATCGGTTTAGCTATGGTAGACGAAAAGAAGCGAAAGCCTATGGTTGATTTTTGTGAAAGCTTATCTGAAACCATGTTTAAGTTCACAAATGTGATCATGTATTTTGCCCCAATTGGAGTAGGGGCGGCTATGGCTTACACAGTTGGACATATGGGAGTAGATATCTTAAAGCATTTATTTATGCTGGTGGCAACCTTGTATGCGGCATTGCTGGCTTTCATTCTTATTGTATTACTGCCTATAGCTTTATATATTAAATTACCTATACGGAAGTTTATCAATGCAATAAAAGAACCGGTATCTATTGCTTTTGCTACAACCAGTTCTGATGCAGCGTTGCCTAAAGCAATGAGTGCAATGGAAAAATTTGGAGTTCCGCGTAAAATTGTATCATTTGTAATTCCAACTGGTTACAGTTTTAACTTAGATGGAACAACATTATACCTTTCATTAGCTGCTATCTTTGTGGCCCAGGCTGCAGGAATGCATTTGTCATTTGGCGATCAGTTATTGATTGTTTTCACGCTTATGATTACCAGTAAAGGAGTGGCTGCAATACCAAGAGCATCTCTAATTATTTTGATAGCTACTGCAGATCAGTTTGGTCTTCCAACATTTATTATAGCCGCAATTTTAGGGATAGATGAGTTGATGGATATGGGTAGAACATCATTAAACGTAATAGGAAACTGTTTAGCAACAGTAGTAATTGCAAAATGGGAGGGTGAATATAATCCTGACTATGAAGCGCCAATAGAAGCTTAATTTATGACTAACAAAGGAAAAAAGATTTTTTTAGCACTAAGTATTGTGGTGCCGTTCTTGATTTATTGCATTGTATATTATACCCCAATGATAAAGAATGCCCCTTTCAGGTCGGCAGACTTTGTTTCATTTGAATACAAATGGGGAGTAGGGAAAACCCTTGCCAATAGTTATAATTCTGCTACAGGCGATTATCAATACCTTGATGATAAAGACTCGCTGGTTAAGACCCATGTGAAGCTTAGAAAAAATGACATGATCTATTTGCACAGCAAAGCAAATGAATTGGGTTTGTGGAATTTTCCAGGTGTGATTGCAAATAACGGGTCTGACTTAAATTCGCCTAAGATACTGCGTTATGAGATCCAGTTCAATTACAAAACAAAGTCAAAGAAAGTGATTTATTTGACTGATTATAACGAAATACCTAAGCTGAGAGATGTTGCAGCTCAAATGCAAAAGCTTATTGGACAAAGTATAAATGACGCTGAAGAACGTTACGGGAATAAAAAGTAATTCTGTTGTGGATTTAGAAAAATTAATTCTATATTTGCACCTCGATAAAAATAAACAATTTAAAATAATAAATATTTAACAATGTACGCAATAGTAAATATAGCAGGACAGCAATTCAAAGTTGCAAAAGACCAGCACCTTTTTGTACACCGTTTACAAGGAGATGAAGGCGCTAGTATTGAATTTGACAATGTATTGTTGGTTGAAGATGGTGGTAAAATCTCTGTAGGAGCTCCTACATTGAAAGGTGCTTCAGTTTCAGCTAAAATCGTGTCTCATTTAAAAGGTGATAAGGTAATCGTTTTCAAAAAGAAACGTAGAAAAGGTTACAAAAAGAAAAACGGTCACCGTCAGTATTTCACCAAAATCCAGATTTCTGGTATCAGTTTATAATTAGTTGTTAAACAAAGATTACCAGGTTAATCAGGTAATTAATAAAATATAAAACAAGATGGCACATAAAAAAGGAGCCGGTAGTTCGAGAAACGGACGCGAGTCGCATAGCAAACGTTTAGGTATCAAAATATTTGGTGGTCAGGAAGCTATCGCTGGAAACATTTTAGTACGTCAGCGTGGTACAAAACATCATCCAGATAAAGGAGTAGGTATTGGTAAAGACCATACTTTATTCGCTTTGGTTGATGGTACTGTAATCTTCAAAAAGAAACAAGATAACAAATCATATGTTTCTGTATTACCTACTGTAGCTAAAGAAGTTGTAGAAAAAGCACCTGTTGTTAAAAAAGCACCTGCTAAGAAAGCTGCTGCTCCTGCAAAGGAAGTTGTTGCTGAAAAAGCACCTGCAAAAAAAGCACCTGCTAAAAAAGCGGTTAAAGCTGAAGTAGAAACTAAAGCAGAATCTGCAGAATAGTAAGATATTTACTTTATAAAAAAAGGGTTTCAGCATATGTTGAAACCCTTTTTTTATAAAGTAATGCCAAATTCTAATGCCCATTCGGGTGGTTGCCTTTGAATTTTTCAGTTTTGATTTCAATTAGCTCCTGTTCAAAGTTCTCTATTGCCTTTTTAAAGCCTGCAAGGGATTTCTCAAGATTATTGATTAAAGATTGGATCTTATTAACCGATTCATTGTCTTCGGAATTTTGCGGCTCCCCATGCAAAATCCATTCATAACTTTTGCTATAATATCTGGCGATTAAGTGTAGTGTGTCAAAAGAAGGAAACTGATTTCCTAACTCTATTTGTGAATAATTACTTCTGGATATATTCAATGTGTTAGCTATAGCCGCTTGGGATAAATTGTGGTCTAATCGCAAGTTTTTGATCCTTTCTCCGATACTTACTTTTGACAGTATTTCTTGCATAATTGATTTATATTGTGTTGATTTGTATACGGTCAAATTAGAAACCCATTACCTGGTTGCAAATTCTAAACCATAAATAAATTAGGATAATTATTAGTGTAGAATTGCACCATAGACCTTATGAGTATTAAGCCAAAACTTATAAAAAAATTAAAAAATCCGTGTAAAAAATGAATTGTGGGCAATATAATAGTTTAGATAAGATTAACAATGCTGGTTAGTAGTGTGTGGGAGCATTCATCTTGTTCATTTTTTCTAATTGATAGAAAAAATGAATTATTATTTTTCAAAATTGTTCCTGATAATAATTTACGGGAATTTATTACTGGCTCGCCTAAAATTGGGGACAATGTTGAGGAAATAATTACGCAAATTTATAAATATAAATTCCTAAAACTACTTGAAAAATGTTTTAACAATAAATGTTTCAGCATAGAGGTAAGAATCCCTTCTGCTAATGAAGGGATAGACTCATCTTTTCAGATCGTGTTTACTCCTTTAATGAAAGATAAGATTGAACAGGTTGTTTGCACCATTATAAAGAATCACGAGCGCCTGGATCATTTAAGGAAACTTAATGATTATTCTCATCTTACTTCTCATCAACTACGCTCACTAACGGCTAATGTATCGAGCTTATTTAACGTTACAAGCTATAGTCGATTGGGAGGTTATGATGTTTCAAAGATAAATCAGCTACTAAGCGATGTTAATTACCAGGCCAAAAAACTGGATAGTGTAATTAAGGAACTCTGCATTTCCCTTAGCAAGCCCGGAACTGATAATCAGCCAGAAAATGAGGGCTTAGAACCAGAGAAAAAACATGTGGTACTTGTTGATGATGACCTGATGACCATTAAAGTGCATCAGGCTTTGATAAGAAATCAACATAGAGAAAAGCAGGTTGTTTTGTTCAATAATCCTGGAAATGCACTGGATTACATCAAGCAGAATAAGCCCGATCTTATTCTCTTGGATTTACATATGCCTAATATTGATGGTCTTAGATTTCTGAAGATGCTGGACGAAAGCAAGATTTCTATTGATGTTGTTATTGTCTCCTCATCAGTTGATCCAATGGATAGAACAATTGCAAAATCATTTTCCTTTGTGAAAGATTTTATTGCTAAGCCACTTACCGACGAAAAAGTAAAATCAATATTTGATCACTAATGTTCTCTGCTCATCAGCTCCTCAGCTAATTTAATAATTTCAGATTTCCTGGATTCAGCTATTGTAATCTTGTTTAAGGCTGTAAATGCCTTGTCAAGATAGCTTTTCATTTCCTGTGTGGCCAACTCCCTGATCTTATAACTATGGTATAGGTCGGTAATGTGTTTGATTTTATCTTCTGTGTTCTTGTTGGTAAATTGATCGGTAAGTTTAGTATGATCTTCTTTGCTCACTAATTCCTGTAATTTTAGCAAAAGAAAAGTTTTTTTGTTTGCTATGATGTCACCGGCTATTTGTTTTCCAAATTTCTCCGGGTCGCCAAACACATCCAGAATATCGTCTTGCAGTTGGAAAGCAATGCCCAGATTTTCTCCAAACACGTAAATAAGTTCCGCTTCTTCTGGTTTTGCCTTTGCAACAATTGCACCCAGTTTCATTGCGCCACCTAATAAAACAGCTGTTTTAAGGCGTATCATATCTATGTATTCGGGAATGCTTACGTCGCTACGGTTTTCAAATTCCATATCGAGTTGCTGACCTTCACAAACCCCTTGTGCAGTGGTATTAAACGTATCAAGAGCGGGTTTTAAAATACTTACATCAACATTTGTAATGTGTTTGTTTGCTTCAACCATCATCACGTCGCCACTTAGTATAGCAGTATTTGTACCCCACTTTTCATGTACAGTTTGCTTTCCTCTTCTAAGTGGGGCATTGTCCATAATGTCATCATGAATAAGCGTAAAGTTGTGGAATGTTTCAATTGCCATTGCCGCGGGCAAAGCCTTAAAAATATCGCCACTAAATAAATCTACTGCCATTAATAGCATAGTAGGTCTTACTCTTTTGCCGCCTAAGCTCATAATATAGCTTATGGGCTCATATAAGTTGCCAGGATATGTTGGGTATTGGATTTCGCTTATTGCTTGTTCTACGTGCTTTAATAATTCTGAAGGAGAATGCATTCTTTTGATTGTTGTTGTCTAATCCTGTACTAAAATAAAATCTATTTGACGTTTAGCCAGATCTACTTTCTTTACTTTTACCTTTACCTCGTCGCCCAATTGGTATTTTTTCTTTTTACGCTGGCCCACTATGCAGTAGTTTTTTTCATCGAGTACATAGAAATCATCAGATATATCACGAAGCCTTATCATGCCTTCACATTTGTTTTCAATGATCTCAACATACATTCCCCATTCTGTAACTCCGGAGATGATGCCAAGGAAAGTATTTCCTATGTTTTCTTCCAGATATTCAGCCTGCTTATATTTAATAGAAGCACGCTCTGCATCAGCAGCACGTTTTTCCATTGTTGAGGAATGAGAAGATGCTATTTCATATTCTTCTTCATTTGCAGACTTTTCGTTGTTTAAGTAAGCAGCCAGAAGTCTGTGCACCATAACATCGGGATATCGTCTGATAGGAGAGGTGAAATGGGTATAGTGGTCAAAAGCCAATCCGTAATGACTAGTCTTTTTTGTGGTGTAAACAGCTTTTGCCATAGAGCGGATGGCAAGTTGTGTTAATACATTCTGTTCCTTTTTCCCCTCAACATCTTCCATCAGGTAGTTCAGTGATTTTGCAATCTCCTTATCCGATTTCATATTTATCTTATAACCAAAACGGGCTGCAAAAAGTGCAAAATTACCCAGGTTTTCGAGATTAGGGGAGTCGTGAGAACGATACACAAAAGTATATTTCTGCTTTCCTTTTCCTTTTTTAGCAATGAACTCAGCTACTTTTTTATTGGCAAGTAACATAAAGTCTTCTATAAGCTTATGGGCATCTTTACGTTCTTTAACATACACGCCAATTGGTTTGCCTGTTTCATCAAGTTTAAATTTAACCTCAGTACTTTCAAAACTGATGGCACCATTTTTAAACTTCCTGTCGCGCAAGATATAAGCCAGCTCATTAAGTTTCAGAATTTCATCAGCGTAATCACCTTCTTTATTTTCAATAACTTCCTGAGCCTCTTCATAACTAAAGCGTCTGTTCGAATGGATAACCGTACGGCCGAACCATTCTGTAATGATATTTGCTTTATCATCAAGTTCAAACACTGCTGCAAAGCACAGCTTGTCTTCGTTTGGACGTAGGGAGCATACACCATTACTTAAACGTTCTGGAAGCATAGGAATCACCCGATCTACCAGGTAAACTGAGGTAGCTCTTGAATAAGCTTCTTTATCGAGATGACTATTAGGGATAACATAATGAGACACATCAGCAATGTGTACACCTATCTCATAATTTCCATTTGGTAATGTTTTAAAAGATATGGCGTCATCAAAATCCTTGGCATCGGCCGGGTCAATGGTAAATGTAACTGTTTCTCTAAAGTCCTTGCGTCCTTTTAAGTCGGCAGCAGTAATTTCTTCAGGTATCGCATTTGCTTCATTTTCAACCTCAGGCGGAAATACCAAAGGAAATCCAAACTGAGCCAGGATGGCGTTCATTTCAGTGTTATTCTCGCCCTGCTCGCCAAGTATAGTTGTTATTCTTCCAATTGGATTCTTAACGCCTTCTGGCCAATCAGTAATGCTAACCTGTACTTTTTGTCCATTTTTAGCTCCGTTTAGGTCGCTTAAAGGAACAAATATATCATGGAGCATTTTACGATCGTCAATATTTACAAAAGCAAAACGATCAGAGATCTTTATCACTCCAATGAAATCAGTTTTTGCACGGGTAATGATCTCAACTACTTCGCCTTCATTTTTACGGCCACTTTTTTTAGCGTAGATGTAGACTTTTACGGTATCACCATTTAGTGCATTATGAAGTTTGCGTGCTGATACAAAAATGTCTTTTTCAAACTCATCTTCCGGAACTACAAATGCAGAGCCATCAGCGGTCATGTCTACTTTACCGATAACGAAAGTTTTCAAATCCTTTAAGCGGAATTTCCCCTTTTCTGGTTCTAAAAAAACACCCTTTCTCGATTGTTCTTTAAGTACCTCAAGAATTGTTTCTCTTGCTTCAGGATCTGTTATATTTAATTTAGCTGAAACCTGTTTGTAGTTCAGTGCCTCATTGCTGTTTTTTTCCAATACATCACTAATCAATTGTATTAAAACAAGTTCTAAGTGCGATGTTTTCTTTTTTGCCATAATAAAAATATGAATCACCCGAAGGTAACAATTTGAAGCGATAGATTGTTGTATTTTGTACCTTTGCTTAGGCAGAGTAATTTTAAACTTATTGTTATTTAAAGTATAAAATGATAGAAGACAGAGAAAGAAAAACCGGCAAGGAATTGCTGATGATCCTGATAAAGGCATTGATTTATTCGCTGTTGGTTTATTTTTATATCAACAAGCCGCAAATCTATGTTGAGTACCCACGTTTGGCAAGAATAACGAGTGGCTTTATGATCTTTCTGGGACCAAGTCTGGCAATCTCTATCATCAGATGGGTGGTTATTTATTGGTACATCAAAAAACATAAGTTTAAGAGCAACATTAAGGATAATTTCATTCTGGGTATTAACCGGATTGAGTCGATATTGAACACAGTGTTTTTTATGCTGGCATTAACCTCATTCTGGGATGTGAAATTACAGGATCTGGTATTTAGTATTTCTATTGTTGCAGCAGCATTGGCAGTTACATTCAAAGACTATGTTGCCAATATGATCAATGGTTTAATTATCATGTTTTCCGACAGGCTTTCATTAGGAGATCATATTAAGGTAGGGGATCATGAGGGTAAAATATTGGATATTACACTCATCAATATGATTTTGCAAAACGAAGATAGTGATATGGTAATTATCCCCAATTCGCTGGCTTTTAGCTCTGTTATTGTAAATCAGTCCAAACAAAATACCAAAAAGCTAAGTATCGAGTTCGAAATGTCACTGGCAAATGGTTATACTCCTGAATTTATAGAAAATCAATTAAATAAGGTTATTGAAAATTATGCMGACAATGTGATGCCCGGAGGCCTCACCGTTAAAACCATAGCCATCAATAAAGACGTTGTTATCTTTAAAGCAATGATCTTATTGAAAAGATACGATAAGGTTAAAGAAAGGGAGATCAGGAGAGCAATAAATACTACGTTGATCAGATTATCGGCCGTTCTGAAAACCGATAAACAAACAACGCCTACAACCCTCTAATTAAACAATCAAATTAAGGATTTAGCACCCGGAATTGCTGTTATTAATTTGCGTGTGTATTCAGCTTGTGGATTGTTATAGATATCATCAGGATATCCTTGTTCCTCAATTTTTCCTTTATTCATCACAATCATCCGATCAGAAATGTGTTTTACAACTGCAAGATCGTGAGAGATAAAAATATAGGTAAGTCCAAATTCCTGCTGCAACTGGCGCAACAGATTCAATACCTGGGCCTGTACAGAAACATCCAGTGCAGATACCGATTCATCGCAAATAATAAATCGCGGTTGTAAGGCAAGTGCTCTGGCAATTACAATACGTTGGCGCTGACCGCCCGAAAACTCATGTGGATATCTGTTGAAATGTTCGGCTTTCAGATCAACACGTTCAAGTAGATTTAATATATGAGCCTTTCTTTTGGTGTCATTATCTAATACCTCATGTACCTGTAAAGGTTCCATTAAAGCATTGCCTATGGTAAGTCTTGGATTTAAAGAAGAGTATGGATCCTGAAAAATTATTTGTACATCTTTTCTCAATCCACGCAGGTCTCTTCTGTTAAGAGAGGTGATGTTGTTGCCATCAAAAATGATCTGTCCTGAGGTAGGCTCAACCAGCCTTAAGATACTACGGCCTAAGGTAGTTTTTCCACAGCCCGATTCACCTACAAGTCCAAGCGTTTCACCAGGAAAAACATCGAAGTTAATATGGTCAACTGCCTTTACATAATCAGTGGTTTTGCCAAACAAACCATTCCTTATGGGATACCAGGTACACAGGTCTTTAACCTCCAATAGCGGTTTTTGACCATATAGCTGAGCCCTTCTCTGTTCGATTTCAGAATCAGTATAACTATTTTGTGCCATTAGATGTGCAATCGCCTGATCCGAGTCTTCATTTAAAAAGTCGGCCACAACGGGTAACTTTTTTAGTAACCTATTCGGTGCAGGTCTGCAGGCAAGCAAACCTTTAGTATACGGATGTTGTGGGTGATGAAAAATCTGATCTGCCGATCCCTGTTCAACAATTTCACCCTTATAC
The DNA here is from genome assembly GCF_056395985.1 of Pedobacter sp. 05T44. Classification (NCBI taxonomy): domain Bacteria; kingdom Pseudomonadati; phylum Bacteroidota; class Sphingobacteriia; order Sphingobacteriales; family Sphingobacteriaceae; genus Pedobacter; species Pedobacter sp. 05T44. The sequence continues at coordinate 160,642 of NZ_JBFTKO010000001.1, read as the reverse complement.
ATAACGGCCACTTCATCTGCGATTTCGCTAATTACGGCCAGGTCATGAGATATGAATATCATKGCCATATCACGTTCCTGTTTAAGCTTTAGTAATAACTCCAGGATCGTTTTTTGAACCGTTACATCAAGAGCGGTTGTAGGTTCGTCTGCTATTAAAAGTTCCGGATTACAGCTAAGCGCCATGGCAATCATAACTCTTTGCTTTTGTCCTCCGGAAAGTTGATGGGGATAACTGTCAAATATATGTTCCGGACGCGGAAGCTGAACTTCCTTAAAAAGAGCTATGGTTTTGTTTTTTGCCGTATACTTATCAAGCTTTTGATGTAGTATAATCGCTTCTTCGACCTGGGCTCCGCAAGTAAAAACCGGATTTAAAGAAGTCATGGGCTCCTGAAAAATCATGGCAATTTTATTGCCTCTGTAGTCTCTGATTTCTTCGGGTGTTAAATTTAGCAGATCAATGTTGTCAAATTCCACTTCACCTCCAATCATTGTGCTTTGCGGATCATGGAGTCTCATAATAGAGAAGGAAGTTACAGATTTTCCTGATCCGGACTCTCCAACAATACCAAGTACTTTACCCTTGTCAATGGAGAAACTCACATTGTTAACTGCTTTAAGCCAGGATTTATCCTCTTTGTTTAGGAATTGTATGTCGAGGTTTTTAACGTTCAGCATCGATTTTACGGAACAAATTTTCTGTATGAAAATAATTGGCATCAATATAGGGATTTTATCGTCTAAATCCATCTGATTGTGTTATTTTTGCAAAATGGAAAGAGAAATCCTTGATACTAAGCGTAAAGCTTTAAAGATTAACTTAAACCCTAAAATTTACGGAACATTTGCAGAGATAGGTGCTGGACAGGAAGTGGCCCGTAATTTCTTCACCGCAGGTGCCGCGTCGGGTACGGTTGCAAAAACAATGTCGGCATACGACATGACATTTAGTGATGCAATTTATGGTGTTGAAGAGTCTGGCAGATATGTGAGCAAATCCAGACTATTGAAAATGTTAAACCATGAATTTGGTTTATTAACTGAAAGATTGAGCGGCGAAAAGTATGATGACAGAACTTTTTTCGCTTTTGCAGATACAGTAACTACACTTAACTACAACAAATCTAATGACCCGCATGGTTGGATAGGACTTCGCTTTCAATCAGAGCCAGGAGGGGAGCCCAACGAAATATTTTTTCATGTTCGTTTGCTTGATACTGATGCCGCTTTACAGCAAAACGTTTTGGGTATAATTGGTGTTAACCTTGTTTACGCAGCATTTTATTACAATCAGGACCGCAGGGCAATGATAGAGTCATTGGCAGATAATTTAACTGTTGGATCAGTCGAAATAGATCTTATTTCTGTGAACGGGCCAGTATTTAAAGGTGCGGATAACATCTTGTTAAATCTATATCTGATCGTTAAGGACTTCTCCGATGCAGCTATTTTTGACGCTCAGGGTCAGCCTTGTTTGCCTAAAGATTTGCTGTATAAAAAAGATATCATGATTCTGCGTACAAAGTATGCGCAAAAATCTCATCCAAATTTTAGCATGCTCAACAAAGCTGTTGATCAGTTTGTAAAGACAGAAAATGTAAAGGAAGACAACCTGAGTGTTCTTATAGAGGTATTGATGTCTAACTTATTGTCGACCGGCGATGACTTGCATGAAGTAGATTTGAGGGCCGTTGCAAAAAGAGCAGAAGAGATGTGTAAAACCGGAAATAAGGTAATCGTATCAAACTTTTCCAGACACAATAAACTAGCTAAATACCTGGATCGATGCAGGCCAAAAAGTGTAGGTATATCTACCAATATCAATAACCTGAAATTTGTATTTAACTCAAATAACTTTGGCGAAGATTACAGCAGCCTGTTGCTAAGTTATGTGAGCGATATGTTTAGCAAAAATGTAAAACTTTTTGCCTATCCATTCCTTGATAAGAAAACAAATGAAGTAGTTACTTCGGCAAATATGCCGGTAACTCCCGATGCCAAACCTTTGTTCGATTTTCTGATCCTAAATGGATATATTACAGATATTCAGGATTATAGCGACGATGATGTAAAAACAGTTTAAAAATTGTTTTTACAAAATATTACAAGTCTTTATAAGGGTTTTTAATTGCTATTCCCATTAGCCTGTCGGGATGTTCAATGGGTTTAAAACCGAATTGAGCATATAAGCCATGGGCATCCTGGGTTGCCAGCATATATCTTCTTAATCCCTGAAGGTCTTTATGGAAAAGCATTAGCGACATCAGCTTTTTTGATAAGCCTTGTCCTCTATATATTTCTTCAACATAAACATCAGCAAGGTATGCAAAAGTAGCCTTGTCTGTGATCCATCTGGCAAAGCCAATTTGTTTAGTGTCTTTGTAAATTCCAAAGCACAATGAGTTTTCTATGGATCTTTCAACAATGTCTAACGGAATATTCTCTGCCCAGTAAGATTGGGTGCTCAGATAATGATGAATAGCAATAGGATCTATTTTATTCTTATCATCTGAAAAGATAAAACCATGATCTTCAATTTCCATTAGTTCCTCATGTTTATGAATTGCAAAGGTTGTCCGAAATCCTCTTTTCTGCAAAGTGAAATCACAGCTTGCAGGTCATCAATGCTTTTGCTTTGTACACGAACCTGATCATCCATCATAGATGGCTGTACCTTTAGTCCGCTTGCTTTTATTTTTGCGACTATCTTCTTTGCAGTCTCTTTGTCTATGCCTTCCTTAACCGTAATTTCTTTACGGATCATGTTGCCTGATGCATATTGTTCTTTACCAAAATCCAGACTCTTAGCATCAAGATTCTGCTTTACCATCCTGGAAATAATAGCATCTTCAATTGCTTTTAAGCGCATATCATCCTCCGTAACTATGGTAATTACATTGGTTTTTTTATCGTGGTCAATGGTGCTTTTTGAAGTGCTGAAATCATAACGGTTAAGGATTTCCTTTTTTGCGTTGTTCATCGCATTATCAAATGTTTGAGCATCTACTTTGCTTACAATATCGAAAGTGGGCATGATTATAGCTTTATAGTAAAAAATATATTAGATTTAAGTAAATATTGATTTCTCTGTACAAAAAAACGAAATTATTATGAACCATTCATAAGCTGTTAAACTAAAACTTATAACATATGAAAACCAATAACTCAAAGGTGCAAAAAAAAGACTCAAAAAAGGCGGTTAAAAAAGAATTAGAAAAAAGTTTAAGAGAGAAATTTCTGGAAGCGGTAAAACATCTGGGACATGATGCAGAAAGAATAGGTAAGGATATTGAGATTGCCAGTAAGTTTGTTGCCAAAAAATTATCGAAGAAATTTAAGGATGTAAAAACAGTTGTAGAAAATAAAATTGACGAAGCAACTTCATCAAAAGAACCTATAGGCAAAAAGGTTGAAGAAGTAAAGAAAAGTACAGTTAAAGGAGCTAAAACTGCAAAAAAAGTAGTCAAAAAAGCGGTTGCAAAAGCAAGGCCAGTGGMCCAAAGTGTTAAAGTAGCTGCAATTGCAACAGAAGAAAAAGCAGCTAAAGCAATCTCTAAATCAGTAGAAGGTACTGTTGCTAAAGTAGCGGAAAAAACTGTACCAAAACCTGTTGCTAAAGCAGTAGCTAAAACTGCAGCTAAACCCGTAACTAAGGCGGCACCCGCAAAACCTGCTGCAAGTAAGACTCCTGTTAAAAAAGCCACAAAGCCTGCTGCACCAAAAACACCGCCCCAAAAGACTAAATAAGGCCGGTTAGATTAAGAGTTAAGTTTAAACCTATTAATTGAGTAATAATTAACAATTACTTAACAATAGAATTTGCAGTTTTGAGGACCAATAATATTTAATGAAAAAAAAGGCGCCGTTTCTAAACAGAGAGATCAGTTGGTTGTATTTTAACGAACGGGTTTTGCAAGAAGCTGCCGATGAAACCGTACCGCTCATAGAACGGATCAAGTTTTTATCTATCTTCTCGTCGAACCTTGAGGAATTTTATCGGGTAAGGGTAKCCACATTAAGCCGGTTATCTAACCTAAATGATAAGGCCAAAGCATTATTGGGCTTTAACCCTAAAAAGATTTTAAACGAGATAAAGAACATTGTTGTAAAGCAGGAGCGTAAGTTTGAGCAGCTTTTTCAGGCAACACTAATAAATGAATTAGCACAGAACAGGATCTTTATTTTAAACGAAACGCAACTTAACGTTGCACGTGGAGAATTTGTTCGCAACCATTTCAGAGACAGAATACTTTCAACTCTTGTTCCTATTATGATTGATCTGGATAAGCCCTTTCCGGAACTTAAAGATMGATATTTATATTTCTTTGTTCGGCTTTCAAAAAAAACATCAAAGAAAAGCGAGAAGTATGCACTAATAGAGCTGCCTCCGGATTTGCCAAGGTTCCTTGTTCTGCCTGAAACAAATGGACTTAAATTTATCATCCTGGCCGAGGATATAATTAAGTACTGTTTAGATGATATCTTCTATGTTTTTAATTATGATGTTATAGATGCATATTCTATTCAGCTCACCAGAGATGCGGAGCTGGATATAGATAAAAACATCAATGATAAATTTGTTGAAGACCTGAAAACCAGTCTGGATAAACGTAAAAAGGGTAAACCAATGCGCCTTCTTTACGATACTGAGATGCCGTTTGAGATGCTTACGGTTTTGATTTCTAAACTTAAGATAGAGGCCGAAAGTTTAATTCCCGGAAACAGATATCATAAATTCGGAGATTTTATTGCCTTTCCAAACGTAGGTTCTAAAGACCTGGAATATGCAAAAAATGCACCTTTGAAAGTAGCGGGTCTACACCGTACCGAAAGCATCTTTAATAAACTAAGCGAACGTGATTATCTGATCAATTTACCTTATCAGTCCTACGATTATATCATTCTGTTTTTACGTGAGGCCGCAATTGATCCTAAGGTAACAGAAATCAATATTACACTGTACCGATTGGCAGAAAACTCCAGAGTTGTAAATGCCCTGATAAATGCAGCTAAAAATGGTAAAAAGGTTCATTGCCTGGTTGAATTAAAAGCCAGGTTTGATGAGCAGGCAAACATATTCTGGACAAGCAAATTAGAAGAGGAAGGTGTACATGTTAATTACGGMTTAACGGATTATAAAGTGCACTCAAAAATCTGTCTGGTTAAAAGAATGGAGAAGGGGCGAGCCGTTTACTACGCCAATCTTGCTACCGGTAATTTTAACGAGAAAACAGCTAAGCTCTATTGCGATCACAGTATTTTTACCGCTAAAAAAGAAATTACACAGGATTTGCTTAAGCTTTTTAATGCCTTGAACAAGAGGATGGTCATAAAAGGATTTAAGCACCTGATCGTATCGCCACTCGAATCCAGAACCAAGATATATGGTTTGATAGATAGAGAGATTAAGTTTGCAAAGCAAGGCAAAACAGCCTACCTAATCTTAAAGGTAAATAGCCTTGCGGACGAAGGGATCGTAGAGAAACTTTACGAGGCGAGTAATGCAGGGGTAATTGTTAAACTTATTGTTCGCGGCATTTGCACGCTTGTTCCGGGCATAGAAGGCTTTAGTGAAAACATCACTGTTATAAGCATCATCGATAAGTTTCTGGAGCATGCCAGGGTATTCATATTTGGCAATAATAATAAAGAGGAAATGTTTCTTTCGTCTGCAGATCTGATGAGCAGGAACTTTGAACATAGGGTAGAAGTGGGCTTCCCGGTTTTAGATGAAGAAGTGCGACAGGAAATAAGAGATATCATTGAGTTTCAACTACAAGATAATGTAAAGGCCCGGGATATTACTCGCTTAAACAACAACAAATACCATAAAAACAGACTCACAACAAAAGTTAGGGCGCAGGTGCAAACCTATAATTACTTAAAAAATAAACACCAATAGAGCAATGTTAAGATACGCTGCAATAGATATAGGGTCAAACGCTGTAAGGTTACTGATAGCTGATATCTCAAAAACAGAAAAAGGCTATAGTTATAAAAAGAATACCCTGGTAAGGGTACCATTAAGGCTGGGAGATGATGCGTTTCTAGATCACAGGTTATCAGATCGTAAAGTAGAAGACCTTGTTAAAACAATGAGTGCTTTTAAAAATCTGATGGATGTTTATCACGTTTCAGAATATCTTGCTTGTGCTACATCTGCAATGCGCGAAGCGGAGAACGGAGCTGAGGTGATAAAAAGGATTAAAGAAGTTGCCGATCTTGATCTGGAAATTATTGAAGGCCAGCGAGAAGCAAACATCATTTACGCTAACCATATCGAAGAAAACCTGGATGCTAAAAAGAGCTATCTGTATATAGACGTAGGTGGAGGTAGTACTGAACTTTCGGTTTTTGTAAACAAAGAGCCGGTAGCGTCTAAATCTTTCGATATAGGTACTATCCGAATCCTCGACAACCAGGACAAGGACGAGACCTGGGAAGATATGCGGCTGTGGGTCAAAGAGAATACAAAAAACCTTAAAAATGTGGCAGGTATTGGAACTGGTGGAAACATCAATAAGTTGTTCAGAATGTCGGACGAAAAGGACGGGATGCCACTATCATTCCTGAAATTAAAAGGATTGTACAACCAACTGAACGGACATTCTTTAAAGGAAAGGATTAGCGTGTTTGGTCTTAATCCGGATAGGGCCGACGTAATTATTCCAGCCTGTGAAATCTACATTACTTTAATGAAGTGGACAGGCATTAAACAGATCTACGTACCTAAAGTTGGATTGGTAGATGGAATAATTAACCTGCTGATAGAAGAGAATTTATAAATAAACTAAGGCAAGGTATGCACCATGGTGACTTACCGATGCCGGTTTAGTTTTTTTGTAATCAAACAGTGCATGGTCGGTTATCTTAATTTCAACCTTTCCCAGTTCTTCCAGTTTTGTTGAGGCTATAGTGTGAATGTAATGCTCATCAAAATAGCTTTCAGTATAGTATAGCTCATTCTCATAAGAAACATTTCCGGTGGCTGTATCGTTGTGAATGATCAGGTTGCTGCATTGAAGTTTAAGCGGGGCAAACTCACGGAGTTTAGCCTCCCTTGAATATATTTTATAGGCCGATTCTTTCATACTCCATAGCAACCATATGATCATAGAAGGATGAATGCCGGAGGTGATCATAAATTGCTCCTCAGAGTTAAAGATCTTATCCAGATAACCCTTCCGTTTCCAGTTACTATCTATCGCGGCCTGTACAAGATCTACTATATCGTTGCCTATCATTTTGTTTTCAGTTTATCCTCAATGATTTCCATTGCAGCACTTACATTTAGCATTCGTTCCATCGATAGGTTGTCAATCTCGATATCAAACTCCTCTTCAACATCTAAAATTACATCAACCAGGTTTGCAGAATTGATCTTCAGGTCTTTAATGAAATCAGTGGTTTCATTTATTGAGGCTACTGCATCTTTATCTTGTGCATAGGTAGCAATAATAGGCGTAAGCCTCGCTATTAATTCTGCTCTGTCCATATTATTTAACGTATTTTTTTAAGATAATACAAGCATTTACATCTCCAAATCCAAAGCTTGCTTTAGCCACAATATTAACATTTGTGTTCAACAATTGTTGCGGAATTCTATTGAAATCTATCGCGTCGCTAATCTCTGGATTTAGATCTTCACAATTGATATTCGGGAATATAAAATCATGATGCAATTGTAAAATTGAAGCGACACATTCAATGCTTCCGGCGGCACTTAGGCAATGGCCGATTGTAGATTTTAAAGAGTTGATATAGGGGAAATCTGAACCTTTTCTATTCAAGGCGATACTCCAGTTCTGGATTTCTGTGGCGTCTTTAGAGGTTGCTGTAAGATGCCCGTTAATGGCATCTACTTCGCTGGCTTTAATGCCTGCATTTTGCAAGGCTCCTTTTATGCAGCGTTGAACAGCAATGCTATTTGGAGCTGTCATTGTTCCGGTGCCTCTTTGTCCGCCTGAATTGATATGGCCTCCTATTATTTCCCCATAAATTGTTGCATTTCGCTTTAGGGCACTATCCAGCGATTCCAAAACCATCGCTCCTGCACCGCTTCCAGGCACAAAGCCGCTTGCACTGGCACTCATTGGTCGCGATCCTTGTTCTGGAGACGAGTTGTGTTTGTAAGTGCAAACTTTCATTGCATCAAATCCGGCCCATATATAAGGCCCGCTGTCGCTTGTGCTGCCAGCGAGCATCTTTGTCGCCTGCCCGGTTTTAATTCGCTCATAAGCCATTAAAATGCTTTCTGCGCCGGTAATGCAGGCCGATGAGTTTGTGGTTGTCTGATTTCCCAATCCAAGCTTGCCGCCCAGGTAAGCGCTGATTCCGCTAGCCATCGTTTGCACCACTACAGTGCTGCCAAGTTTCCTGAGTTGCAGGTCATCAACTTTATAGATAGACTCTCTGAATTTATCAATACCCGAAGTGCCGGTTCCAAATATTGTTCCGCAGTCCCAATCAGGTTCATCACCTTCAGTAATGGTTAAGCCTGCATCTTTCCAGGCATCCATACCGGCAATAACGCCATACAGGATGCCTGTACTGTTAAAATTCCTTAGTTCTAAGGCTGTAAAATATTGCGCAATAAAATCATCAGACAGTTCAGGTTTACCAGCTATCTGACAAGAAAACTGCAGTTGTTCTAACTGAGGATCGTGTTTAATACCCGAAGTACCGTTTTTTATGGCATCGGTAAATGCAGTTAAGCCAACTCCATTTGGGGCAACAACACCTAATCCTGTTACAACAACTCTGTTATCCATTCATTTTATTGGTTACCATTCCGGCTATTGTGCCTTTGCATACCACTTCATGCTGATCATTTAGCATTTGTACAGTACAGTTTAGTTTTTTAAAGCGGAAATACACCTTTTCTGCAACAACCTTTACTTTTTCTCCCGGGAATACCGGTTTCATAAAATCAATAGCAGTAGAAGTTAGCATTACATGTCCCGGTACACCACCTTCAGCACTTCCTGTAAGGTATATCCCCAAACAAACCAAACCAATTTGAGCCATTGTTTCAGTTAAAATTACACCGGGTGTAACCGGATGATCTTTAAAGTGACCTTTGTAAAAGTCAAGATCTTTATCAAATGTGAAAGTTCCGCTTGATCCGTTTTCATCAATATGAAGTATTTCATCTACAAATAAAAACGGTTTGGAGTAAGGCAAGTGGGCCAAAATTTCTTCTTTATTCATGTTATGTTTATATCTTTTTTATTTTCGTCTTGTCATCTCGAACGCAGAGAGATCTCTTGTTTATGATTGCGATTTCAAGAGAGATCTCTCTGCGTTCGAGATGACGCAAAACTAACTTTAAATCACCATTTCAACAATATTCTTTGCGCAGAAAACCCCGGGCCAAAGCTTAACATCAGCCCCAAATCTCCGGCCTTTTGCTCACCCTCTATAAAGCGTTCTAAAACGTACATAACCGTGGCGCTCGACATATTTCCAAACAATCTTAAAACCGCTTTAGTATCTTCTATATTCTTATCTAATTTACCAAATAAGTCATCAACAAGCTGAACAATTTTTTTTCCCCCCGGATGAAAGATCAGATGATCGATATCATCTATCGTTAACTCGTGTTTCGCTAAAAACGGATGGATTATATCAGGGAAATGACTTTCTATCGTATCAGGCACTGCAACATCCAAAACCATTTGCAAACCACTGTTTACCAGTTTAAAACCCATCATCTGTTCTGCATTGTAGAAGTGATACATTTCATCCGCAATAATTTCCGGACCCTCATCATCAGAATGAGATGACAGTAACGCACAAGCCACGCCATCACCAAAAATTGCCGCGCTAACAATGTTGGCCATAGAAAAATCATTTACCTGAAATGTTGCTGTAGGCGATTCGTATGCCACAACAGCAGCCCGTTTCCCAGGATTGGCTTTCAGAAAATTATTGGCGTATATCATGCCCGAAACACCAGCCGCACATCCCATTTCCGTAACCGGTAAGCGAACGATATCTTGTTTCAGATTTAAGGTATTGATGAGGTATGCATCTAACGAAGGAATCATGATACCCGTGCAGCTCACTGTAATTATATAATCCAGATCTTCAGGTAACCATGTCGCTTTTTTCAAAGCTTTTTTTAAGCATTCGGTAGCAAGGTTTATGCCCTCTCTTACATAAATGTTATTCCTTTCTTCAAAAGTCAGGTTGCTGAATACTTCTTCAGGCGACATGATTGAATAGCGCTGGTMAACGCCTGCGTTTTCAAATATCTTTTTTACTTTTCTAATGAAACGTTCATCTTGTCCGCTTAACCAAGAATCTAAAAAAGGTATAATTTCTTCAGTTTTTCTTGAATACCGGGGCAGCAGCTTAGCAATGGTTTTGATCTTTACGCTCATAAATGGTTTTTGTTAATTGGAAGTTGGAATTATCCATTGATAACGAAATGCCCATTTCCATTTTACCGTATATTTTTTAAAGTCCAGTTCCCTGGAATAAGATTGGAGGTCGGCCTTTTTAAAACCCCTAAGTATCGAAACCAATCCATCATCTTTAGACATTTTATTGAGCCTGAAAACAAAGCATATCGCCAAAAACAGGTAATAAGCAATAGCACTTCTATGTAAATCGTTAACCACAATACCCATCTCTGCCTGATTTCTAAAACCGTTCATCAGTTTCAGTATTTCCGAATCTTTGAAATGGTGAAGGGTTAATGTACAAAGGATAACATCGTAAGAGCTTTGTTGTTCAATTTCATTGAAAATATCTGTACATACGTAGCTAATGTTTGGGTAGTTTTTGGATAACTGCTGCGCATAGCCAATGGTATAATTGTTGGCATCAATTCCAATTAGTTTAAACTTTAAATTATTTTTAGCAGCATAATCTGCAAGGGTTCTCAGCATATCACCATTCCCACAACCTACATCTAAAATGCTAATCTCTTTTGCGGTATTATTGCTAAAAGTCCCGGTGTTTTTTATTAAGGTTGTTACGCCCTGCAAGGTTACTTTGTTTCCGCCCAGCAACCTGTTTATGCTTGCAATTTTGTCTAAAGCGTCTCTTAGTATTTCTCCTTCCATRGAGAAATTATCCATTATTTCAGGTGCTTCGCTTCTTCGACTGGTGTTTACAAGCATTTAAATAATTGGTTTTCCGTGAGTCTTTTTAATAATTTGAGGTAATATAGAAGGGAATTTAATCAATAGATTTAACAATGGAGCGAAGAGTTTTCCTTTTCTTATAATCCCCGACAGAAGTTTCCCCACGGTCAGTCTATTTTTGAAATTCAGGTTCCATACTTTTTCATATTTTTCTTCTAATAGATTTCTTGATGAGATATTGCCATTCAAAAATTGAATGGTTAATTCTGCACAAAGTTTGGCGCTGTGGATGGCCATCGCCATTCCGTTTCCACACAAAGGATGGATTAAACCTGCGGTATCTCCAACCATTAAAATATGGTTATAAACAGACTCTTTTTTCTCGAAAGAAATCTGACTTATGGTTAGCGGTTGATCAAATAATGGAATGCAGTTTTCAAATACTTCTTTTAAATGAGGGTTTTTGTAAAGTACTTGTTTTTGAAAATCTGTAATGTTTTTATGCGCTTTAAAGCTTTGGTAATCTGTTAGGTAACAGATGTTAATGCGGTCGTTTTCAACTTTAGAAACGCCACAATACCCTCCTTTAAAATTATGAAGTGCAACCAGATCATCCGGAAAATCGCCCTTGTAGTGTGCTTTTACTGCGAGCCACGGCGATTTTTTTTGAATAAATCCCCGTTCCATTTTTTGATCTAATGATGATCTTTTTCCAAAAGCGCCAATTGCAATTTTTGCGTTAAGCAAACCAGTTTTGGCTGTGCTAATGCTAAATACATCATCCTTGAAATCAATAGCGGTTACAGTATCATTTATGAAAGTGCATCCATTTTGCAACGCCTTTTGGTAAAGAAAATGATCAAGTGCAAAGCGGCTAATTCCAAAACCGCCGAGCGGCAATTCTGTGTTTATTGTTTTGCCATTGGCAGAAGAAATAGACAATCGGGTAATTTCTGTTGGATTTAGCCCGGCCGGGTCAGCATCAAGCCATTTCAAATACGGAATAACCTCATTTGAAATGTATTCGCCGCAAACCCTATGCTGCGGGTAATGGTTTTTTTCTACTAGGGTAACGCCAAATCCGGACTTTAGTAAATGTATTGCACAGGTTAATCCAGCTAAGCCACCACCAACTATAATTATGTCATTTTTTTCTGATTTCACAGCAGGTAACGAACTTAGTGATTACATAACAGTATAAAACTCGTTATTGTTCGTTAAAAGTCATAGTGAATTTATGAGCCGATTATTTTTACTAATCGGCTCATAAATTCACTATATTTGAGCCGATTAGTAAAAATAATTGGCTCATGAAATATAATTGGGAACTACCGGAGTGGCCAGATTTTAAGATTCAGCTTAATAAAAGCGAGGCTATGTTATACGCCTTTACACTGGAAACAGGTGAAGTGAACGGCATATTACAAACTTTGCCACCAGACATTCAGCAAGAAGCATTGTTGCAGATTATGATATCAGAAGCGGTGAAGACTTCTGAAATTGAAGGCGAGTTTTTAAGCCGACAGGAAATTATGTCCTCCATTCGTAATAATCTTGGACTTAATATTCCATCTGATGTTGTGCACGACAGAAGAGCATCAGGGATTGGCGAACTTATGATTGATGTTCGAAATTCATTTAAAGAACCACTTACTCAAAAAAAAATATGGGAGTGGCATAAAGCCCTTTTGGGTTCATCAAATAGAATAAGAATTGGAGCATGGAGAAAAGGTGACGAACCAATGCAGGTTATATCTGGTAGAATTGGAAGTGAAACGGTTCATTTTGAAGCTCCGCCTTCAAGTCGGGTGCCAGCAGAAATGGAGCATTTTATAGAATGGTTTAATCAAACAGCTCCCGGAGGATCTCGGGAAATTAACAGTGCGCCCGTTAGATCTGCAATTGCCCATTTGTATTTTGAATCAATACACCCACTTGAAGATGGAAATGGGAGAATAGGAAGAGCAATTGCCGAGAAAGCACTTTCTCAAACTCTTGGAAGGCCGGTTTTACTTAGTCTCTCTGAAGCGATTGAGATAGATCGAGCTGCCTATTATGAAGCTCTTAAAAAAGCCCAGCAAAGTAATGACATTTCTGAATGGATAAACTATTTTGTTTCAGTAACATTAACTGCTCAACGGAAAGCTAAAACGTTAGTAAATTTTACGTTGCAGAAAACCAGATTCTTTGATAAATATAAAGAACAATTAAATAGTCGTCAGCAGAAAGCGATCATCAAAATGTTAGATGCAGGTACCGAAGGATTTAAAGGAGGGATGACAGCAAAAAAATACATCTCAATTACAAAAACATCAAAAGCCACAGCCACACGCGATTTGCAGGAACTAAGTGATTTAGAAATTTTAATAGCCGCCGGAAGTGGGCGTAGTGTGCATTATGACCTAAACTTTAAACTCATCTAAAGAATAGGGCAATTMCTCGCAAATAAAGCCATATTTCATTAAAATTTTTCTGATGGCAGGTACATAGGAACTGGCGCTAACTACCCTAAGGATTTTATCTTCATCCTCTAATGCAAAAGTCCAGTTTTTTGTGCCAAGCAGATTGTCCATCTTACGCCTAATGGTACTAAGATCATTTTTGTCCCGTACCGAGGTTTTAAAAATAATTATGTTCATCACTCTTCATTGATTGTGTCTAACAATTATCAGGTTGCAATCCTTATTGCCTCAACCTAACACATATAAAGATGGTTGATTTGTGAATTTAAGAAAAGAGAATTTACACCGAAACGGACAAAATTGAAGCTGAATTGTAAACGTATTTATTTTCTGGCAAGCCAGTCTAAAAATTGAGGAGTTTTTTCTTTGCTTATGGTGATGGTTTCCTTAAATGGAACTAAGAGGTTTATAATCAGCTTACGAGAGAAAAAATGAGCGGCATCTTTAACCGCTGTTCTGTTTAACAGGCACTGTCGGTTTACCCTAAAAAAATCGTCACCACAAATACGTTCCAGCTCTTCCATTTTCTTGCTAACCGCATACGTTTTGTCGTCAAAAGTAAACAAGCAGGTTTCTTCATGTTTAATATAAAACAGAGCAATGTGTTCCATTTTTACAGGAATGATCTTGTCTTTATGGGTAACTAAAATAGAAAATGTTTTCTGCACAGGTTTGTTTGCAAACAGATCTAAAATAGAATCATAAGAAACCGCCGAAGTGGTAAATTCCTTGCGTAAGGTTTGATATTTTTTTAGCGCCTGTTCAACTGTTGATGAAACGATTGGTTTCAATATATAATCTATACCTGTTGTGCGAAAAGCGTTGAATGCATATTCATCATAAGCGGTACAAAAAATGATAGGAGCTGTAACCTCAACAGCTTTAAATATGTCGAAACTTAATCCATCACCAAGTTGAATGTCACTAAAGATAAGATCAGGCATGCCATGCGTTCTAAAATAATGCAGTGATTCCTTTACCGATCTTAGGCTTGCAACAATTTGAGCATTAGGTTGTAATCTGATGATTAGATCAGCAAGATCCTCAGCTGTTATTTGTTCATCTTCTATAATTACAATCTTCATGTTTTAATATTTTTAAGCTAACAGAAAAGGTAAGTCCATCATCTCTGATATCAATCTCATCACCAGATAACAGGTTATATCTTTCTGCAAGATTAGCCAAACCACTACCGGTAGAATGTTCCAGGTTCGACTTAAGCTGGATGTTATTAGTTACACTGATCCAGTTGCCATTTTGTTTGATATTTATATTCAGCGGAGCAGCATCCGTTAGTTCATTATGCTTAATCACATTCTCCAGAAGCGGTTGAAGCGAAAAAACCGGAAGTACTAATCCTGAGCTTTCTTTCTCTTGTATGTCTAAATTAAAACTCAGGGCCTCACCAAACCTTACTTTTTGCATCTCCAGGTAATCTGCACATAATTTCAGCTCATCATTCAGTGATGCTATTCCGCTTTTGTTGCCCGATATGGAGACACGTAAGAAGTCAGACAAACGGAGTAAATAATCCTCAGCTTTATCGGGACTTCTTTTAATTAGAGATTTTAATATGTTGAGGGCATTAAACAGAAAATGCGGATGTATTTGCTGAAGTAATAATTCATTAGCCGCCTGAGACCTTGCTGCAATTAAACGTGAGTTCTCCAATTGTACCTGGTTATTAGAATCTTGTACAATAATGAAGTTTTGGAGTAGCAAAACAATACCATTGATAAAGAATCCCTGTAAACTGAGGTACAGATAAATTACATTACCTCTAACCCTAAATGGTTCGTGTTGTTCTATAATACCGCGAAAAGTAAGGTATTGCCCAAGCCAGTAAATACATATAATTATTACCGCACTCATCACAAAACTTGCCAGGTAAAACTTTTTGGTGCTTTTGCTTATCGGAGGCGATTTCTCATCGCCAAAAACCACTAACAGACGAATGTTAGATAAGCACATTAACGTGAGCAGCAGTTGGAAAAATAAACATTTTACCAGAGAGCCATACAGTTCCCCTTCTTGAATAAAAGAAGAAAGAAATAAAAACAAACTGACGGCTGTAGTAAAACAGCAGCTTATTTTTATTAAATTTTTAAGAGGAAGTTTCGTTTTCATTTAGTACAAATATATTCATGATTAACGAAGAACTTTTATTTTATCACAAAGCTCGCAAAGTTCACATGAAATTATGTGCTTACAAAAATGAAGGGTTTGGCATTTGAATTAAAGATGTTTAGTGCTCAAACGGACAAAATAATACCTGAATAGTCCTTTTAAAAATCATAACATCTGGATGATCTGATTTTTCGCATATTTCTGGGGCCTAAATAAATGCCTACTGAAAACTCATGACTGCCATAGTTGTAGTACTGAAGTTTGTTTAGAGAATAGTCGTAAGAATAGCCGACTCTTAGGTTGTCTGTAGCAAAGAGTTCGAACATCATGCCCAGCGCATTCTTTTTAGTGAGGTCTTTTTGCAGGAATTTTTTGTTGTACAAAGGAACCGTGGTTCTATAAAAACCACCTATCCATACCTTTTCATTGAGTAGGAGGAAGGCGTTAACATCCAAAGAAGTAGGACCCTTTATGTCGTCTTTTAATAAAATAACAGGTTTTAACGCCCATCCGTAAGTAATGGGTATTAAAGCGCCTGCAGTTAAAAATATGTGCGGCTGCGGAACAGGAACAAGAAGATTGTTGCTATAGTTTTTTGCAGCCCAGCTTGCTATCAGGTTACTTGCCGAAAGTCCGGCGAAATATTTTTCATTAGAGTAGTAAATACCAGCCCTTGCATCAGGGAAAAATCTGGTTTGCATTCCAGTAGGGATAACCTCATCATCGGGATCTATGCTGGTTAATTTATCTCCATCAAGGCCAAGTTGCATTACACCTGCTGCCAAACCAAAAGAGAGTCTGGAATTTTCATCATAACCCAGTTGAATTTTATAGGCATAGTTTGCATATGCAGAAAGGTTTTTTTGCGCACCGATCTTATCGTTTGAAGCGATGAATCCAAGACCAACATTTCCGTCGTCAATAGCACCATCTACAGCTACTGAAACTGTTGTTGGTGCACCTCTTACGCCTACCCATTGTGCACGATAAAAAGCCTGTATGTATAGTTCTTTTTTATATCCTGTATAAGCAGGATTAATATGGATTGTATTGAAAATGTACTGTGTAAACTGACTGTCTTGCTGTGCACTTGAGCTACACACAATTCCAATAGATGCTAAAAACAGAAGTATGATTCTTTTCATCATTGTTTGCCCCTTAATAAAGTGATATAGCCTTTATAGATTTCCCATTTGGTGCCTATTTTTAGTCTTAGTACATAGAAATAAGTACCTTCATTAAGCCCTCGTCCGGTCCATTCATTATTGTAGCCTTTTTTGAAGTATACAGTTCCTCCCCATCTGTTTAGGATGGTGATTTCATTTTCAAACGCTTGTACACCTGGTATTTCAAAGGTTTCATTTTTATTATCTCCGTTTGGCGTAAACACGTTTGGTATAATAATACCTGCTACCGAAGTACTGGCAGTGGAAACGTTATTAGCCATATTTGGATCTGACTGATCAGCCGAGACCTTTGCCGTGTTGTAAATAACACCGGCTTTAAGAGCTTTAGTTTTTATCCTTAAATCTGCAGATTCGCCATTTTGCAGGCTATCAATTTCCCAAAGCACAGTCCTGGTTGCAAAGCTATACCTTGCATTACTACCGGCAGTAGGGGTTAGTTGCTGAAATTCGACCTCGGGAGGTAGCTCATCTGTAACCTTAATGTTGGTTGCCTTATCGGTCCCATTGTTTTTTACATTAATGGTGTAATCGAATGAGTCGTTAAGTGTTAAAGCCCTGTTTTCTGATGTTTTGGTAACCATCATATCAGCTTTGAGAATAATAGGAGGAGTTGTTCCGCCTACAACGATGACAGCCTCTGAAATATCGGAAGCACAGCCTTCGGTGTTATAAGATATTACAGTGTATGTTCCAGAAACAAATACTGTAAATTCCTGGCCAATAGCGCCACTTACAATTTGATTGTCTTTAAGCCATTGATAGGTTGATGCGTTAACAGAATTTGCCCGCAACTTTAAAGAAGCCCCCTGCGGGAGATTCACCGTTTGCGGACCAGAAGATTGCGCAAAGCATGCCGTTGCACTGAGCAACAGCATACTTGACACAAAACTTATTTTTCTGTTAGACATAAAGCTCTGACCTTAATATTTAAATTATGGTGCTGTAATAGTAACTGTAGGTTGACCAGGAGTTTGAGTTACTGTGACTGTTTGAGTTGTTGTAGCTGTAACCTCGCAACCTGTACCTAGAAGTGTATTCGTAAACGTTGTTGCTTGTTTATATTTTACCTTTCCTGTAATTACATAGACACCTGGAGTAGTTGTTGTTAGTGTAAACTTTCCAGTAGCTTGGTCAATAGTACCAACGGTACTCCCATCTACAGTTGTGGTTCCATTATTAACGCTATAAGTATATTCTAAAACTAGATCTGATCCGCTTACTGGAGATAATGCAGCTCCTGTTTGAGTGATATCAGAAGAATTAACCGTGTTGTTGGATTGGCAATAGGCAGGAACAGAAGGTGCGTTTAATGAAAATGCCAATGGAGGGAGTATGATTATTGTGTTGCTTACAGGATCGGAAGAACATTGCCCTGAGGCTGCATCTGTCTGCGAAACTAGTATCACTTCGTAACTTCCTGGATCTGTAAACGAAGTTGGTGCGGTGGCAGAGGGATAACCAGCGAATTGAGTTCCATCTTTCTTGACATCCCACAAAGCTGAAGTTCCTGCTGGTAAATTTGTTACACCTAAATTTAGGGTTGTTCCAGAGCAAGTATAAAATGTCGCTGCCATTGCAGATGTTGAAGTGATTAAAAATGAAGCTAATAAGAAGCTCATTTTTAAAAATGTAATTTTTGTTTTCATGTCTTTTTGATTTTAAGTTTTACGTTAATTGTTTATTAATTAGAAGTTATGTTTACTTGTGGAAGAGGTGGTTTAGGGTGTATGATCATGTTAAAAGTTACAGGGGGGCTTATACAACCATTCGCATTTTTAACACTTATTGTCCCAGCATAAGTAGTTACATTTGCTGTTGTGGGAACAATAATGCTTATATTAGAAGCTGGTAAGGGAGTATCAGATGATAYATTCACAAAACCATCTGTTATTGCTGCGGAATCCCAATTGATGCTGTAGCTGGTTGGACTATATGTAGATGTGTAAGTTAATGTTGCGTTTGTTATTCCTTTACAAGCAGTTGGATTTGTGATTACAATAATGACTGGTGATTGGTTGATCATTAAACTTATTGGATATGAATTAGTACAATTGCTTGTTGTATTCCGGATACTAAAAGTTCCTGTATATGTACCAACAGGTGCATTTGAAGGGATACTCAATTGAATTGGACTCGTAGGAAGATCAGCTCCGCTAACATTGGTTAAACTTGTTGTATTCCAAATGATGTCATATTTAAGACTACCGGAAGAAACAGCAGTATAAGGTAAGGTGGCTGCTGTAGTCCCTTTACATATGGCTGGAATATTTCCTAAAGATATTGTTGGGAGTGGAGATACATCAACAGTGAAAGAAGTTGAATTGCTACAATGTGTAGTTGTATTGGTAATAGTATATGTGATGCTAGCTGTTCCAACAGAAACACCTTTTACAAATCCAGTACCATCAACAGTGGCTACTGAAGAGTTATTAGTACTCCAAACACCTGGATCTTCACTCGTATTGGTAAATGTATAACCAACACCCACGCAAATATTTGCGTTACCAATAATTGCAGAAACAGTTGGGAGAGGATTTACGGTAACGATTATTGGAACTCTTTCTGATTCAGCATTACAATTTGTTCTTGCGGTTGCCACATAGTAGGTTTTGGTTGCTGTAAGTGATGGAGTAGGCGTATAAGTATTGGTGTTGGCTAATAATGTTGTTGAAGTTAAAGAATCATACCACCGCAATTCATTTCCTGAATCTGGCGCATCAGGTTTAAGCGTTACGGATGTTCCTGAACAAATTATTACAGCAGGGGTTGAACCGGGGGCTGTAAAAGTTGGTTTTGGAGGGGTTATCTGTACCTCATATAGGTTTAGACTTGTTGCTAGGTTTAAGAGGGAACTTGCTGAGAGCTCTACACGGTCAAATGCTGATGGAGGGGCAATGGAAATTGTGGTTTTTCCACCTGAATTCAATAATGTTAATAGATCGGTTCCAAGCAATAATMCACTGAATGAAGTATTACTGACCAGCGTTGCTCCGTTGTAGGTGTTGATATTTATGTAGCCCAGTACACCAGCAGATATGACAGCCGGAGGAATGGAAAGGGTTAATGTGGCTACGCTGCCCGTAGGTGAGGGTTGGGAAAAATAAACAGTCTGGTACAATGTTGTTCCCACACCTAAACCATTTGAAAACAAGGAGAAGGTATTCAGGTTTCCATCAATGGCATTTGTTTCGTTGCTAATTGCAGAGCCCAGATCAAGTATTGTAGTTTTTCTGATAGCTGTATAAACGGGTGGATTGCAATTTGGATCAAGGATATAAGCGTAGTAAATATTTGTTGAATTTGTGGAGATCCCACCTAGTAGAGCACCAGCAGAAGTGGTGGATGTAATTCTTATGCTGTTACAATCTGCTGGAGTAATAAATACATATTCATTTGTACCTTTTAGCGGTAGGGATGAAAATGACTGTGCACTGCCAAGGGCAGTAATACCATTATAAGCCTGTACCTGAACTCCGCTTAAAGTTCCAGCTGTTAGTTTAATTATTATGGACGTGCCGGTTTTTGGTAAAATGGCCCCTGAGAAATTTAAATTGATGTATGCAGAGGATGTTCCCCCGGTGCTTCCCAACAGTCCCCCTCCCTGACCACTTATGGGAGCTAGTGTAGCAAAATTGGTCAGGTCGGCATCGTTAATATTGCTGTGGCCAGTTATGGTGAAAGAGCCGATAACTCCATTACTCCCCCCGAAGCCACCGTTTCCCCCTGCCCCTGCACTTCCACCTGTATTGGTTGGTGGGGGACCTACATAAGTTGCATAAATGTTCGAAGTCTGCCCCTTCACCTCGCCCCCAAAAACCATCAACATCACTGTTAACAGTAATCCCAAAAGTTGAACATATGAGCGACAAGCTTTCAAGGTTATGAGCGGTAAATTAGTTTAATCTATACTATCAGTGAATAATTTTTAGGACAAAAAATTACCTTGATGTATGGTATAGCAAACTTATTACAGTTCTTTCAATGATTTTTGTTCATTATATTCAGTTTTAGTTTCGTTTAGGTTACTATTTAACGGAGGGAAATGGAAGTCAGTGAGAGGTTTTTGTTCTTAAATTATTGTAATACAGTTTGTTTTGAATAAGTTTTGATTTTGTTCATTTTATTCAATATTCGAGCATAAACAAAGTGCTATGCACTTGCATATTCTGTTGAGGAATTTTCTTCCTAAAGTATACTAGGGGAAGTGAGTTTTCGTTCAAAAACCCAAATCCGCATATCAACACAAATAGGGGGCTTTATTACGATTCTTGAATAACAACGAAAACTGTCTTTTTCTTAATCGACAGTTAATGTGAGGAGTGGATTGTGTGTTTTACTAGACGTAGTGGCAATCTGTCCAGCAATACTCCTCAAGGGCTCTCCAAAACTTTAGTATCTCTTTGTCAAAAAAATCCACAAATTTACTTGCTGATAAATGGTTTATGCGATATGGATGCCTTGTTGCTATGTAACTACAGCAACTTTTAATGCTTTTTGCGCCCATCATATATAGCGAAATAGAGAGCGTTACCCCACCGTTATCTCGCCTACATACAAACTATCGCCCTGCAACTTTCCATTGGCCGAGGCAAAGCTGATATAGCAATGCACCGTATCGCCCAGATGATCTGCAGGCATTTGCATTACAAAGTTTTGCGCATACCTATTCACTTTGCCCTGCGAAATAACTGCCCTTTCCTTTTCTGGATTGTACACCAGAAAACTCGCCAGATCGGTAAATTGGCAATATGTTGACTGTTTTTGTGGCAGCCAGGTAAAAGTAATCTTCCCTTCGGCTGATGAGATCTGTATACCATCGGGAGTAACTACATGCCCTCTGCTATATACCAACTTAGGTTAGTTGAGCAAAAAATGCTCGCCTTGCTTAATAAAAGGATGGTCTGAGTTGTATTTATAAGCCGCATTTACAGGTGTGTTGTTTTTTACAAAAGCCTTAAAACCAGTGTTTATCAGCTTGTCGATCTTTGACAACGTGAGGGTAATGAGTTCAGACCACTGTGTATGATTATTATGTATGGAACTTTGGGGATGTAGTAAACCATGAGATAATCATTTTAAAACTATGTCGCCTACTAGGACTCTGATCTATTTACGTCAAGTTTTGGACGAAATACTTTATTTGCCAGCTTTGAGTTTTTTGAGCCTGTTTATTTGTTGGTTTGTCCCAGGGCGGATAAACTCTGATTCCTCGTTTCCCGTTTTTATTCTTGCTTGTGATAATTCCCTGCCCAATAAGAATGGATTTTGGAAAAACAAATAGTCCAAAATTATGCTCAGTTTTTGAGCTGATTACCATAAAATCTATCTCGTCTGTTTCTTCAAAAGGCTGGGTTAAACCTTGTTCATTTCTTCTCCAAATAGCAACAAATTGACCTACTTTTTTAGGGGTAACTTTAGAGACTCTAAATTCAATAGTTTTTCCTGGTAGTTTAAAATTGCGTGCCCCGTAGTCTGCACTTTCTCTTGAACTGATTGTCCTAAGTTCAGCACCATATTTGGCATACAGTTCTTTTCCTGTTTCATAAAACTCTTCATGAAAAATTTTTGACGTAGTGTGCTCCTCCAAAATAAATTTATTATTCTACAAATCTAAACTTCTATCATGAATAATTGTTGTAGGAGACAAGATGTTATGAACTACACCTAAGTGGTTTTCTATTAGGCTATTAGATTTGTATTTATAACAGCTTAATCTTAGATTTAATAAACGTGTAGGTACGTTCTGTTTTTTTATGTACCATTGGAGATTAAAGGAGCGGGTGTTTGTTTTTATTTTAGAATACTAACTTAAAACTATAAACATGAATTTAATTGAAATGATAAAGAATGAAATAGGCAGTGATGCGATTTCTTCTTTAAGTCAGAAAGCTGGCGTAACCGAAGATCAGGTTCAAACAGGGTTTTCAGCAGGTATCCCAGCTATTCTAGCGGGCATCCTGAAAAATGGAGCCAGCGGTGATACAGGCTTTCTAGGCAATATCTTATCCGGTGTTACCGGTTCCGGCAGTAACCCTGCAGATTTATTAAATGATGATCAGGATTCTTTATTGGAGAAAGGCAAATCTTTGCTTGGTGGCTTATTTGGTGGCGATACAGGAGCAGTAACGGATGCGGTTTCCTCTTCAAGTGGTTTAAGTGGTGCAAAAGCTACAGGTTTGCTGGCCATGATTGTTCCATTAATTACAGGTTATATTTCTAAGTTAATGGCCAGTAAAGGATGGAATATCTCCGATTTATTAGGTAAGATCTTTGAAAGCAAATCGGCTATCGCTGCTGCACTACCAAGTGGTTTAAGTGATTCTTTAGGTTTGGCTAGTATTAATATCCCAAAAGTTGATATTCCAAAGGTTGAGATTCCTGCTGATGTAAAAATACCAAAAACAAACTATGTTACTCCTATGGAACAGCCTAAAGCGGGTGGTAGCTTTTTAAAATGGTTAATACCGTTGCTTGTTATTTTGCTAGGTGCCTGGTGGATTATGGGTAAATCTGGATGCAACAAAACAGAAATGACCACTGTTACAGATTCTTTATCGGCCAATATTGATTCGGCAGGTGCCACAATGGATTCTGCTGCCGGAGCGGTGAAAGCGGGCGCGGATGCCGCGGTATCTACTGTTGCAGGTAAATTGAACGAGGCAGGAGATTTTGTTAAGGATCTGGGTGCTAAAATTAGCAAGAAATTGCCAGATGGTACTGAACTTAGCATTGCTGAGAATTCTGTAGAGAATAGCCTTATTTCATTTATTGAGGATAAGAATAAACCTGTTGATAAAACAACCTGGTTTACATTTGATAGGTTGTATTTTGAGACTGGAAAGAGTACGCTAAAAGCAGAATCTCAGGAGCAATTGAAAAATATAGCTGCCATTTTAAAAGCTTATCCAAATGTGCAGCTAAAAATGGGTGGTTATACTGATAATATAGGCGATGCCGCTGTAAATCAGAAGATATCTAATGAAAGAGCGAATACTGCAATGCAGGCGTTGATTAAACTAGGTGTAGATGCCAAGCGTTTATCTGCCGAAGGTTATGGTCAAATAAAATTATGAAATAATTGAATTTGACCCTCTCAGGGTCGGCTACAGAAAATTTTAACTAGAAAAACTTCTTACAACTTAATGAAAATGGGGCAATTCATGATTTATGAACTGCCCCATTTTTGTAAAGGACTTTTTCAGTGCCCTCGAATTTTCAATCGGGTCTTTTTATACTTTCAATTCTTCTTATAAAGAGTCTATTATTATAAAGATTCTATTGTAGCTTTAATCGTTTTCTCTAAAGCACGCTGTATTGATTCTTTGTATGCAATGAAATTAGCCTGGCGAGTTTCGTCTGAATCGCTCTCTCTAAGAGACCTTTTGCCAGCTTTTACTTCCTGTAATTCATTGGTGTATAGATCACTAAATGTTTCCGGCTCTTTATTTTTTAGAATCCTTACAGTATGCGAGTACTGCTCATGAATATCGATTAGAATTCCTAAATTCTTCTCGTCATAAATGCTTATGCCGACTATTTTTGTTGATAGCTTTTCAAGCTTTCCTCTTTCTTTCGCGTAACCCATAATTGTTGCAATATACCAGTTCTGGTTCAGAATTATACTATAGGTGTTATTGTGAAAGATAATGTCGGCAATTTGACAATTGAATATCAAGAGTTTAGAATTCTCTTTTTATCTTTGAACCCTAATACTTTACCAATGAGAACCGCTAAATTACTAACCCTCAATATACTGTTGCTTTTTAGTTTATTAATCACAGCAATAGTAAATCCTGTACCTGCATATGCTCAGGTAGTTGATAAAAGTGATCCTTCACCTTTAAAATTTCCAACTCCAAAAGGAATTGCCAATCTGCTTTTTTATTTACAGAGAGATCCTAACACCAACACAATCATCTGTGAGTTAAATGCAGATAAAAATGGAGAGGTAGACAGAAAAGAACCTATTCTAGTGTACTGGATTCGTTATGGGGATGAGGGCGAGAAAAAGGATTTAAGCTACATCCAAAAGAAATTTGCATATGGTATTCAGGCCAAAGAGATAGGTAAAGACCACTATGAACTAAGGTTTGTTTCGCATAAAAAACTGCCGATGTATTTGCTTAAATCTGAGAACGACAAGAAGTTCCACGTTTATGTAACGGTTAATAACAAAAAGATTCAGCTCGACAGGATTTTTGTGAGGATTGAAGGTGGTTCTTTTTGGTTGCCAAATGTTAAATATGTGGAATTAAAAGGCATAAATACAGAAAATAATGCTGCGGTTTTAGAAAGAATTAAAGTTTAGCTGCTCTTTAAACTGTACTTTCCTACTTCCGATCCATCGTCTTTAAGCATTACTAAATCCAGTGTTTTACTGTCGGCTTTTACTTTAATAAGCGTACGCTTTCCTTCCTGTGGCCCGCCGCCTATGATAACAGGGTAGGGGTGTTCTGCAGATGGTGGCCAAACGCCGTAGGTATGTGTATGTCCGGAAATTACAATGTCTGCCTTATACTTTTTAAACAGCGGCGCAAAGAGTTCTCTGCAATGCATTGGTCCATGCCAATCACCGGAATGATATAGGGGAATATGCATCATAACCACACGGAATTTTGCCTTCTTGTAAGCGCTTGATTTCATGATTTCTTCCAGCCATTTCGCCTGTTCTTTGCGGTAGCCATCAAAGTCTACTATTCCGGCATAAACGGGGTGATCATCAGGCTTGTCTTCGCCAGTATCTAATACGATATTGAAAACCGGGCCCCATTGGTAAGCGAAATATCCTTTGTCGTTTTTAGTAGAAAAATAATCTTTCAGTTCACGAGAAAACTTGCCTCTGGTTTCGTGATTGCCGCGGACGAACATAAACGGTTTTGTGCTTGCAAATACATCTGTAGATGGATTAAGCATGTGGTCTATGATCTGCTGTTCGTCTTTCTGAAAATCAAAAATATCGCCGTTGAAAAATACGTAATCGTAATCCTCGTTGTTTAATTTTAGCAGATGCGGGATTGATGCCGGGCGATCATGAATATCGTTTAGTATAAGCCATGAAACTGCCTCAGGATTTGCTTTTGGTGTGCTAAAGGAATAGGTTTCACTAGAGATGGTTTCTCCATATTTTAAGGAATAGGGCTGAAAGTCTGTGATTTCTTTAGATAATACACGGTAGCTGTATTTTGTGCCTGGTTTAAGGTCTTTTAATTTAACAAAGTTTATTCTGTTGTGGGCGTCAACCAGACCGTCGGTTACATTGTGGGCTTTTAGGTTTAGATTGTTCCCTTCGCCATATTCAATCCAGCTGTAGCAAAGTTTATTGGTAACCCACCTTATAGTCATGCCGTCTGCCGAAGGTAATTGCAAATAGGGTTTTGTTAAAAAGACATGCCCGTCTTCTGGGATGGCGGTAAAGGATTTAAGTACTTCGGCAGAACTGCTGCCTGGTAAAAAGGCAGCTAATGATCCTAGTATTCCTGCTTTTGATACATTGCCCAGAAACTGACGACGGGGTAATGCATTGATTTCTTTTTCCATAACAAATAGGGAGTATTTGATGGCAAGATACTAAATTGGAATATTTCTGTTTTGTAACATACTTGTATTTTTTACAAAAAAAGGTGTATCATAAATCATGATACACCTTTTTTTTTCTTAGAATCTTATTAACTATCTAACAGGCTTGCTGCAGCATCATCAAGAAACCAGGTTACACTACCATCAACAGGATTGACTAATTGTGAAGGATACAATTTTGTATTCTTTTTTGGCGCTTCGATAACGTGTTTTACAGCTTGTGCTTTGGTCTCACCAAAAACAAGGAAAGCAATGTTTTTAGCTTTGTTAATTAGCGGTGCAGTAAAACTGATTCTGTAGGTAGAAAGTTTTTCTACGAATACTGAATCTACCTCTACTTCCTTGTTGTCAAGAATAGATGTTCCAGGGAATAATGAAGCAGTATGTGCATCATCGCCCATTCCTAGCAGGATCAGGTCAAAAATGATGTCAGCACCATTAAAATGTGCAGATATAGCTTTGTTATACTCAATTGCGGCCTTTTCGGGAGCAAGGGTGGTATCTACATAAAATATATGATCAGCGGCAATATTTAAAGGATCTAGTATTGCTCTTTTAGCCATTAAACCGTTATAACTTTCGTGATTTGGCAATACATTGCGCTCATCGCCAAAGAAGAAATATACTTTAGACCAGTCAATTTTATCGCGGTATGTGGTAGCTAGTAATTCATATAAGGCTTTAGGTGAGTTACCACCTGTAAGTACAAAATTAAAGCAATCGTTTTCTGCAATTGACTGATTGGCAATAGTTACTATATAGTCTATCAGATCCTCAAATAATTCGCTTTGAGTTTTATAAATTAATAAATTCATTATTCTTTATTTAGTGGTAATGCAAACCAGTGGAAACCGTCTCTGGCAATCAGCGCTTCGGCGTCTTCTGGTCCCCATGAATCTGCAGTGTAATTAGGGAAGCTTAAAGATTTTTTGCTTTCCCATGCGTTAACAACCGGCATTAACAACTCCCATGCAGCTTCTACCTGATCGGCACGCATAAACTGGGTCTGATCGCCTGTCATAACATCTAATAAAAGGGTTTCATAAGCCTCGGGTGTTTCTGAGCTATAGGTTCCTTTGTAGTCAAATACCATGTCAACTGGATTCAATACCATGTCTAATCCTGGTCTTTTACCTTGTACCTGTAAACGGATACTCATCTCAGGCTGAATACTGATGATCAACCTGTTTTGTTGCCAGTGCTCGGTTACTCCGGAAGGGAAAATATGATGAGGTACATCTTTAAACTGAATGGTAATTAATGAAGAGGTCTGGAACAAACGTTTTCCTGTACGTACGTAAAAAGGAATTCCCTGCCATCTCCAGTTGTCTACAAAAAACTTAATTGCAGCAAAGGTTTCAGTATTTGAATTGGCATCTACCCCAGTTTCATGTCTGTATCCAGGTACTTCTTTACCTTCTACCCAACCTTTAGTATACTGACCTCTAACTGTGCTGAAACGAATGTCTTCAGAACTAAACGGACGCATTGCTTTTAATACATCCACCTTTTTGTTTCTGATCTCATCTGCATCAAAGTTTACTGGTGTTTCCATACCAATTAAACAAAGTAATTGAAGCAAGTGGTTCTGAATCATGTCTCTTAACGCACCAGCACCTTCGTAATAGCCCCCTCTATCGCCAACACCAAGTTGCTCTGTTACAGAAATTTGAACGTGATCTATATAAGTGCGGTTCCAAAGCGGCTCCAAAAATGAGTTTGCAAAACGAAAGGCCATTATGTTCTGCACGGTTTCTTTACCTAGATAATGATCTATACGATAGATCTGTTTCTCGGTAAATATGCCGGTAAGAATACAATTTAGTTCTTTAGCTGTTTCAAGATCTCTTCCAAAAGGTTTTTCGATTACAATACGGCAGTTGTCTTCAGTTCCTGCTAATCCATAATCTGACAAGCACTTAGCAATAAGTGGGAACAGGTTTGGTGCTACAGCAAGGTAATAGATAACCTGTGTTTTAGGACCAAACTCTTTCTGAAGTTTCTCTATGCTCTTTTTAAGCAAACCAAAGCTTTCTGGAGTCTCTACATCAACAGAATTATAAATAACATTTTCTGCAAATTTGTTCCACTTTTCCTGCTTTACTTTTCCTGATCTTGAGAATTTGTTTACGCCGTCCATTAGGTTCTCTCTGAATTTGTCATCAGTAAGCGGCCTGCGGGCAGTTCCAATGATGGCATACTTTTCAGGCATGTAGCCGTCTGTGTATAAGTTGTAAAGAGCGGGCGCAAGTTTGCGCAAATTTAAGTCACCGGTACCGCCAAAAATTACTACAATGGTTGGGTTAACGTTGAGGCTAGTTTTCATTAGAATGTTATTATATCCAGTGTGGGTTGTGATTTAATTAATTGTTCTCGTTCCAATCGGCATGGAAAATACCTTCTTCATCAATGCGCTCAAAAGTGTGTGCGCCAAAGAAATCTCTCTGTGCCTGGGTTAGATTTAATGGTGATTTATCAGTTCTAAGGGAATCGTAATAGGTAAGTGCAGAGGCGAAGCAAGGAATTGCAATGCCATTTTTTAATGCTGTGATCACAACATTTCTTGTGCCCGGAATAATTTCTTTTAACTGATTTTGGATGCTCTCATCTGAATATAGATGTGGTAACTCCGGTTGTTTTTTGTAGGCCTGATAAATATCTTCAAGTAGCACCGCACGGATAATACATCCGCCACGCCAGATTTGAGAAATTTCTTTCAGGTTAAGCTCATATTTGAATTCTGCTGAGGCCTGTTCCAATAAATGAAGTCCCTGAGCATAAGAGGTTATCATAGCAAAATAAAGCGCTTGCTCTAACTGTACTTCAAACGCTGCTGCATTTTCAACTTTAATTTGCTGATGCGGTAATGCTTGTGACAGTGCAACACGGAGTTCTTTGAATTTTGACAGATCGCGTGCGCTTACCGATTCATTTATAGTTGGAATAGGTAATTGCAAGTCCATAGAAACTTGCGAAGTCCATTTTCCTGTGCCTTTAGATTTCGCCTGATCTTTGATGACATCAATCAGGTAGCCTCCGGTTTTTTTATCTTTAACTTTAAAAATATCGCGGGTTACTTCCAGTAGGAAAGATTTTAACCTGCCATTGTTCCATTTTTCAAATGTGTTGTATATCTGCTCATTGTTATAGCCAAGTACGTTCTTTAAAAGGTCGTAAGTCTCGGCAAGAATTTGCATCATTGAATATTCAATACCATTGTGAACCATTTTCACAAAGTGACCAGAAGCACCGGGGCCAATATATGCTACGCAAGGATCGCCGTTAACTTTTGCAGAAACAGCCTCTAGAATAGGTTTTACTGCGTTGTAAGCAGCTTTATCTCCACCAGGCATCATGCTTGGTCCGAAACGGGCACCTTCTTCGCCACCAGATATACCCATTCCAAAGAAGTGGATGCCCTGGTCTGAAAGCTCAATCGCTCTTCTGCTTGTGTCAGTAAAGTGAGAGTTTCCACTGTCGATGATCATATCGCCTTTATCAAGTAAAGGAACAAGTTCCTGAATTACGCTGTCAACAATTTTACCAGCAGGTACTAAAAGCATAATCCTTCTTGGAAGTTCAAGGCTTTGTATAAAATCCTCTAATGATTCAAATCCTTTTAAGTTATGGGCCTTACCATCTTCTTCAAGCTTTTTAAGCATGCGGGCATCCTTATCATAACCTGTAACCTGAAAGCCATTATCGGCCATATTAAGCAATAAATTTCGGCCCATGGTTCCAAGACCGATCATTCCTAAAGTGTATTTATTCTTCATTATTTTATTTGTCGTTAGGACGAGTTGTGTATACGTGATATTTTTCGGCAACTTCCCAAAGTTTAGCACCGCCTTTGATGCCATCTTTATTAGTTACCAGATGAATGTTATGATCAAGCTCAAAGGTAATGTGCTTTGAATTTCCACCACCTATATATAATGTGTCGTAATTGAATACTGTTTTATAGATCTGTATGATACGTTCTAAACGTTCGTTCCAGTCTTTTTTTCCAATTTTTTCAAAAGCTTTGGTTCCTATGTAATCATCATAGTCCTTTGTTTTTGTTACCGGTAAATGAGCAAGCTCAAAATGGGGGAGTAGTTCGCCGTCAAATACCAGCGCAGTACCAAAACCGGTACCTACTGTAAATACGATTTCGAAGCCTATGCCACTTACAATTCCAAGTGCTTGTTGGTCGGCATCATTAATAAGCCTTACAGGTCTGTTAAATAAATTACTTACCTGTTGGGCAAGATTAACATTGGTCCATTTGTTTTTGGCCAGGTTTGGAGCTGTTTCTACTTTACCGCATTTAACATATCCGGGAAAGCCGATTGATATCCTGTCGAAGGTGTCTTCGAGCGATGATACCAATTCTTTAATGGTTTTAATAACTTCTTCCGGTGTTGAGTTTTTTGGGGTAGGAAGTTTTTTAAATTCAGAGAGCAGATCTCCTTTTGAACTTAATATACAGGCTTTGATGCTGGTGCCACCTATATCTATCGATAAAATGTTGTTTCCGCTTTCTTTTTTTTGCTTAACTGGCATATCTGTTTTGTGTAAGGGGCCTGTTTTTAATATAATTCAAAATAACAAATTTTCATTCATTAAAAAGGACATGTTTATGTATTTATATTTTAATAATTACTACAACGTGATAATTGCAGCATACATGTAATATATATGTATAAAGTTTGCGGTTTCATATGCCTGAGGATGATGGCTATATGCTGTTACGTAAACGATTGTTACGATAACGTTATAGTATGGGCGTATGGGTTAAATAGGGCTTATTTGGCAATCGAATGCACTTATGTGATTTTGTGTAAAAAAAATGATGTAAAAGATTTGGAATTTAAATTTTCTTTCGTATTATTGTTATAGATAATCGATTTAGCACCATAAGTCATTGTCGGGAAACCAAATACTAACCTAATAAGCCAAACTATGAATCAAACTTTTACTAAAAAGCTATGTAGTGAATCCTCACGACATAATCACAAATTTTTTCTTGGGCATAACATGCCAATTTTAAATGCTGAAGCTGGGCTATGCAATCTATTGGTTGCGGAGATACCTAGCTAAATCGTTTTAAAAATATTTTAAATTTTTTACTTGTTGCTGTTCAATCTGCTCGATTGGCAGGCGATCTGGCGTACGTGTATCTAAAATTTAATCTATTAGTTTCTATAAAATCAAATTAAAAAAGGTTTTCAATCAGTTAATACTTAATTATCTGTTATGCGCTTTATTGCAAATATAACTTTCCTGGGTTTGTTGTGTTCATCAACATGTTCTTTTGGCAATGCCGCTAGGTCTGCCTGTGTGTCGGATATTTCTTCTTTTAAGATGAGTTTCCAACAACAGACTGATTCTGCTGAAGAGGATTCTGCCAAACTTAAAGTAGACACTACACGCTTCCAGCCTAAGTCCAAGAGGACCGTTTTTTCGGCTTTAGAATCTAAAGGAAATGATATCGATCCTAAAAAGCTCGCTATTTTTCCTGCGATTACATTACAGCAGTATTTAAAAGGTGAGGCCGCTGGCCTTTATGTTCAGGAATCGTCTGGTGAGCCAGGTACAGTTCAGAACATGTTTATCCGCGGAACATCACAGCCGCTTGTATCGCCACGTGAACAATTTGCTACGCAGCCGCTAGTTGTTCTTGATGGGATACCGTTAGTTGGTGAGCATCCTTTTGCTTACGACATCCAACAATTTAAATTTGACAGAATAGGTCCGGCAACAAATACACTTGCCAATATCAACATGGATAATATAGAATCTGTGCAGATATTGAAGGATCTTGGTGCTACATCTGTTTACGGACCAAAAGGAGTTAACGGAGTAATTTTGCTAACGAGTAAAAGGAACTCGACAATTAGAAAAATAAACTTCGAATCGTATATAGGTTTAGCACAGCCTAGTGCGGTAACTACTATAAACGGTAAGTTCGAGAACGACTTTAGAAGACAATTTTACAATAAGTATACTGCCAATGGTAGTTACTCTGATAACGACTCTTATCCTCTTTATTTAAGTGACTCGTTAAACAATGACTTTTATGGACCATCTAACTGGAACGACAGTTATTATGGTAATGCACTTGCTTATTCTGTGAACGCCGGAATTTCGGGTGGTAGTGATAGAGCTAACTTCCGTTTTGGGGTGGGTACAACTACCAGCGGGGGCGTTGCAGACAATACTGGTGCAGATCGCTATAATACTCGTTTTCAGATTAACATGAGGCCAACTGAATGGATGGCGTTTACGGCTATTATTAACGCGAACCGTGTTGACCGTCAACGAAATAAGAATGTTAGAGATAGGTTGTCACAAGTGAACTACATACCTGATTTAAGTTCGCCAATTGCCCCTAATAAGTTAAAATATGGTGAATATCTGGATCAATTTGACAAAGGATTTGATGACAACAGGTCTAATATTGTAGAAGGATTGGTTAGTCTGGGTATAGATCTGGGCAGATTTAAATTCAATTCTACTTTCGGATTGGATCATAATGAGGGCTACAGAGATATATTCTATCCAAGAACGTTGCTGCAAACAACAAACTATGCCTCAAATTATTATGGGTACAGTAGAAGAGTGTTTTTTGATAATACGGCAACGTATGATCTGAAGATTAATGATGTACATACATTTAACTTCGTTGTAGGTTCTTCATTTCAGTATGATACTTATAAATACAATTATGCATATGCTTATAAAGGAGCTAACGATTTCGTAAAACTTAATTTGTTGCAATCTGATCCGAATAGAGGTGATTATTTAGAGCCATTTGTGTTCAGGAGAGAACTTGTTTGGAAATTTTTAGATAAAACCAGAAACAATCAGGTTTCATTTACAGGAAAAGCAAGCTACAATTATAAAGAAATTTATACTTTTTCTGCTATGTTACGTGCTGATGCATCTTCGAATCAGCAACCGACTAATAGATGGTTCTATTCACCGATCTTTTCTGGAAGCTGGAATATGAAGAAAGATTTTCTTGGAACGAACGATTTTGTTTCAGATTTGAATTTACGTGCCAGCGTAGGTCGTATGGGTAGGGCCGAGCTATTTGATAATTATGCTCAGGGCCCTCAGTATACCGCCTTTATTGGTTTTACCGGTAATTTAATTGCACCTGGATATAACGGTTTCGGAACACTAACCAGACCATATAATGCCGGTGCTATTCCTTATGGCCTGGAATGGGCTTATCAGGATCAGTTAAATGTTGGAGTTGACGTTGCTTTCTTGAAAAACAGGATCAGAGCTTCAGTTGATGTATATACTAAAGAAGATAAAAATCAATTGCTAGGTGTACCTGGCGCTGCTGAATACGGATACACTACCGTTATTAGAAATGGTATGTCTATTGCAAATACTGGTATTGATGCTGCAATTAGTGCTGATATCTTACCGTCAACAAAAAAGGTTTCATGGACTTCTTCACTTAACTTAAATTTCAATAAAAATAAATTGAAAGCTTTGCCGGGTGGTTTATCTGAATTGATTGTTGGTGACAGACTTTTAAAAGTCGGCGAATCGATAGATAGCTATTGGTTATTAAAGAATGAAGGTATTTTTAATACCGATGCGGAAGTTCCGGTGGGAGCAAACGGTCAAAAAATKAGCTATAATGCCATTACATTAAAGGCTGGAGATCCGATTTGGAAAGACCTTAACGGAGATAATACTATCAATAATAGCGACAGAACCTTGACCGGACATGCCCTTCCGCTTGTTTCCGGAGGCTTTAATAACGATTTCGGTTATAAAAACTGGACCCTCAGTGTAAATATGTATTTCAATTTAGGACGAGATCTAATAAATCAGGAAATGGCAAACCGTTTTGATTTTGTTAATCGCGAAGGGTTAAATAATATCAACTCTGTTAGAGAGGTTACTTACTGGGAAAAAAGGGGAGATTATTCAAAATACCCTTTGTATAACCCATGGAGTTCGTCGGCTCCTTATCAGGCCAATCAGGATTTATTCCTTGAAGATGCTTCATTCTTAAAATTGAGAACTGTGTCGTTAGGTTATGATTTAACGAAATTGATGAAAAAGAAAATGCCAAGACTTGAAAGATTTTATGTTTATGGTAGTGTGCATAATATTTTCACCCTTACTAAATATACAGGACAAGATCCAGAGCTCGTAAACTATACTGGTTACGATACAGGTTACGGAATGCAAATTCCTAGAACGTATATGCTAGGTGTAAAAATGGATTTTTAATTAATATCACACATAGACAAATAACATTAAGTACCATTTAAAATAGACGAAATGAAAAAAATAGTTTTGCTGAGTCTTATCTTTTTTGCTCTGGTAGCAGGTGGCTGTAAAAAAGCATTAGATATAAACTCAACCCGTGTGGTAAATGAACAGAACTCCTGGAACAATATGGAAGATTCCAGAGCTAAACTGCTTGGGGTATATGGGTTAACCAGGGCAGCATTAGCAGATAACAATGGCCATTGGATTTATGGTGATGTGCGTATGGGAAATTTTGATAGCCCTTTACGTCAGGATCTGAAAGCCATTATAAGAAATGACCTGAAGGCTGCTTATCCAGTGGTTCAAGAACTTTCTAATTGGAGAAGATTTTATGCAATTGTAAATGCTGCAAATATTTTCCTTGAGCGTATCCAAGAAGTTAAAGCGAAAGATGCCAGGTATACGGATAACAATATGACTGTAGATATAGCGCAAATAAGATTTTTGCGCGCATTTGCTTACTTCTACATGGTGAGAATATGGGGTGATGTACCTTTTATTACCTCATCTCGTGACGGACAATTTGAAAATGTTAAAAGATCAGATCGTAACGCGATTATGGAGTTTGTTCAGGCCGAAATGGTGGCAGCTGCTGAACAGTTACCATATAGATACAGTGTAAACGATATTCAGCAACCGGGGATGTACTATAATGAAGGAGAAGGAAGATGGAATGGAACCCTGGTTAGAAAATTAAGTGCCTATGCTGTTGCTGCTCAGGCGGCTGCATGGCAAGGGAAATATGCTGACGTAACTGTTTATACCAAAATTGTGCTTGATAATTTTGGTAAAGCGGCAATGGCTTATAATCCAACCGATTATCTTACAGGTCGCAGAGGACTTTTCTTTGATAAGAATAATAATCAGCTGTTGGGATTTGGTTTTATCTTTGGACATCAGGATGCCACATTCGTAGGTAATATTGAATCACTTACACTTGCAGAGCCAATTGTAAATAAAAATCTACCGGATATTTTTGTACCAAAGGATTCAATCTTATCCATATTTAAAGAAGCTAATGATGGCAGGTTTAATATCGATAGTAATGGTGTTACTCACTCTCAGCTTTATTTTACAAATTTCCTAGGTAAGTATCCAATTTTTAGTAAGATAAAATGTATGCAGGATGGATCATCAGACCCAACTTTCAGAATATTTTCAAGTGCTATACTCTTTACAAGGCTGGAAGATGTTACACTGTTGAGAGCTGAGGCTTTGGCTGTATTAGGGGAAAGACAAGGAGCGATCGATGCGCTAAATATAGTAAGAGCATTTAGGTATAACGTTGATAATGTGGGAGCTACTAATAGTAGTTATGTGCCGTACTCGCCCGAGCGCAGTGGGAATCTTATTGAAGCGATTTTTAATGAGCGTAATAAGGAATTTATGGGTGAAGGTTACAGATGGTTCGATTTGGTTAGGTATCATAAAATTGTGCAAAGAGATCCGAAGTTTATTGCTTTAATTAATTCTGGTGGAATTTACTGGCCTATTGCTCAATCTCTTATTGACCAAAATCCTGAGTTGGTACAAAACTCTTATTGGAAATAACTAAACATTAATAGATATGAAAAAATCAAATTTATATAGTAGATATTTAATAGCATTCTTGTTTAGTGCCATAATATTTCAAGTGGCCTGTAAGAAAGAAAAAGGCTATTATTCTACTCAGGATATCAATCCAGGTACTTCCTTAAATATTTATGATTACCTGAAAAGTAAACCAGGAGTTTATGATTCATTGTTGCTGGTAATTGATAAACTTAAAATGAAAAGTATTCTTACCGATAGTAGCGTGTCTGTATTTGCGGTTTCTAACCCAAGTTTTCAGCTGGCAATTAGAAATTTAAATGATGCAAGAAGGGCTAATGGCAAAAGAGCTATCTTTTTAACCGAATTAGCGTCTGGGTTTGCACCTGCTTTGGCTGATCTGGAAAAAGCAAAAAATGATAGTGCTCATTTGGATACGATGGTATCCAGGTATATTGTAAAGGGACTTTTTAAATCGACAGATTTTTCTTTGGGAGATGGCCGTGAGCTTTTTAGTGTACGTGGAAATTATCCAATGCATGGAAAACGCCAATACGCTGATGCTCAAGGTATGCAAAATGGCGGTCCCGAAGTGATTGAGTTTGCCAATACTAAAAGAAGTGTATTTACTCCGAACTGGGCATTTGCTTATACAAGTTCAGTTAACATTCAGGCGAAAAATGGAATTGTACATTTAATACAGCCAGATCATGTGTTTGGATACGATGAATTTGCAAGACGACTTACGTTTATTCCACCGCCAACAAACTTATTTAAAACGGTTACTGGTACAATGGAGGTTAAATTTAATAACCCTGACTACAAGGATGGAACGGTAAATCCGGGAGAGAAATTCATTAAGTTGTTTGATGATAATGTGTTAACTAAGTTTATCTGTCACTTTAATGTTCAGAATGTTAAACCAGTTTACTTCATTTGGCACCCTAGCTTACCTGTAGTATCCAATGTTTACACATTGACATCTGCAAATGACTCGAAAGAATATTCTCGTAATCCGAAGAGCTGGAG
Organism: Pedobacter sp. 05T44; assembly: GCF_056395985.1. NCBI lineage: Bacteria > Pseudomonadati > Bacteroidota > Sphingobacteriia > Sphingobacteriales > Sphingobacteriaceae > Pedobacter > Pedobacter sp. 05T44. The sequence goes on along the minus strand of NZ_JBFTKO010000001.1, from coordinate 123,350 downwards.
AGTTGAAGGATCTCAAAATGGAACAGACTGGACTGTATTAGATACCAGACAGGATATGGTATTTGAATCTAACTTCCAGAATAAGGTTTATGATTTTAATAATGAGATTGCCTGGCAACACTACCGTATAGTATTCTTGAGTAATACCGGTGATGATTTATTCCAGTTGTCTGAATGGACTATGAACTTTAGGACAATTTACAAATGATGAGGACAGATAAATTTAAATTAATAAATGTTATGTACAACATATTAAAATATAGAGTAGTTCTATTTTTGGCCATGATAATTGCTTTTTCGGGATGCAGGAAGATTTTTGATCTGCCTGAAGAAAAGGATTATTTAAGCACTAAAATGACTTATGCCATGACAGAATTTCCTCCGACTTTGGGTAGGCTAAATTTATATCAGGGCATTTTTAATCCCGATAATTCCTCAGCCCCTATGACCTTTGAAATTGTAAATGCAAGGTTTGGAGATGGAAGGTCGGCTGAAGATATGCTGGCCAAAAAACCGGTACTGGTGTGGACTCAGGAGTATACCGGAAATGAAAAGAGTGTAGCCGAAATTGACGCAAAAAGGAAAATTGAAGAGCGCCCGATGCTTGAGGTAAGACCTTCTGGTGATATTATTCTTTGGCCTTCTGCTACAAGTGAAGTCTTTAAGCCCCGGGATTCTGTAACTTATCCTCAGGATATCAGATATTTCGATGTGAAGGTTAAGAATTCAGGAGGAACGAGAATTATTAAAAACCTTTCTATAATTCCATACAGAGAGATACCATATTTTCCTGCAGAAGATATTAACAAATTTACCGGTAAGCCTAATACCACCACAGCAAATGGAACTACTTTACAACACAATTATCCCAATATTTCCGGGATGAAAGGTGAGGGAACCAATGATGATTTGTTTGCGAATGGAGGCGGGTTAAAAGGAGTTGTATATACATATATCAGAAAAGTACCTGGTGGAACTGGCAATTCATTAAGATTTAAGTTTTTGAATAAAGATTCAGTAGCGATAAATCCGGCCAAGTTTAATGAAACTAAATGGGATCAACTGGTGCATGGTTTTAATATGGAAAGAACAAGCGAATACGTAAAGTTTGATGTTGCATACCCAATCCCTGTTGCCAGAATTCCGACAAGGTTTACAGCGGGTGGCATAACAAACACATTTGGCGGATCTACAGCATATGTTGAGTTTGTTTATTCGCGAAGAGGATTTGGCGGTGCCAGAGAGCAAGGTGTGATTTCACAGCAGTTTGCCATTTATGAAAAAGGTGATTGGGAAATTGTATTTCACTTTAAAACTGTGAATCCAAAATTTGAAGACGAATAGAAATGTTAATGATAAAAATTAATACAATGAGAAAACAAGTAATTCTGCTATCGATTTTTTTCAGCTGCATTTTTCTATGCAAGGATTTGGTGGCGCAAACAAAGAAGGTAACTGTTAGTGGTACAGTAAAAGATGGCGGATCTAACGATACAATGGTAGGTGTTAGTGTTGCCACCGGTAAGCCACTTAAAGTACTTACTCAAACTGACAGTAAAGGCCATTATTCAGTAAGTGTTGATGATGGTGCAACTTTAGTATTTACATATGTAAGTTATGGAACAAAAACTATAAAATTAAATGCCGGGCAAACCACATTGAACGTAACTCTTAAAGAGGATAATAAAACGATGGAGGAGGTAGTAATTCGTGGTTACCAAAAAAGAACAAGAGAGGTAACAACCGGTTCATCTTTTATCGTTTCCGGTAAAGAAGTTCAGGATGTTCCGGTATCAAATGTGGAGCAATTGTTACAAGGTAAAGTGGCGGGTTTAAATATCCAGTTAAATACTGGTGCTCCTGGTTTACGTGGTACAATTAACATTCGCGGTTTATCAACTATCAGTACAACTGGATCGGGAAATGAAACATTTCTTCAACCTACTTCGCCACTATATGTTATTGACGGCGTTCCCATGGATGCAGATAAAGCTTCTGAGTATGGATTTCAACAACAAGGCCCTGGGGTGAGTCCAATCTCATTGATCCCTCAGGAAGATATTGCAAGTATTGAGGTATTGAAAGATGCAACAGCTACGGCATTGTACGGTTCAAGGGGTGCATATGGTGTAATTTTAATACAAACTGTACGAGGAAATTCAGCTGTTCCGCGTATCCGTTATACCGGTAACTTTTACATGAATGCAATTCCTAAACTCCGCAGTATTTTGGGTGGGAATGCTGAACGTGAGCTAAAATTATATCAGATCAATACCTATGGTAGATTCAGAGATCAGTATATGGTTTCAAATACACCTTTCTTAGCTGATAGTTTGAATCCTTATTACAACAATTCAACCGATTGGCAGGGCGTTTTCTATCAAAATACCTATAATCAAACACATAACGTTCAGCTTGATGGTGGTGATACCAAGTTTAGTTATAAGACGAACCTGAGTTACTTTTCTGATAAGGGTATTATCAAAAATACTGGTTTTGACAGGTATAGTTTGAATATGAATATGGACTATAAACCTACTGAAAGAATTAGTTTTTTTGGATCCATAAGAGGTAACGTAGGTAAGATCAAAAAGGCAAATGGAGTAGGGTTATTACAAACGGGTGTTGCAGCCGACGGACAAAAATCGTCATTACTGCCCGGGCCTTCATTCTTTCAGGCAACCAGTAGTGTATTATCAGCCCTGCAAACAAATACAGATGCAGGACCTAAGAACCTAAATACTTATATTGAGGGACGTTATGAGCTAATCCCGGGATTAAATTTAACTTCTGCGGCTAGTTATGATTATAATGTAGATACTGAAGATACTTTTACGCCTGCTGCTGCTAACGATCAATTTGCTAAGATATACTCTTTCTATGGATATACCTCGCAGCTATATAATAGAAATAACGTTTCTTATACCAGATCTTTAAATGAGAAGCATAACTTTTTTCTTAACCTTTTTAGTGAGATGTATATTAAAAAGGGACAATCAAGTATTACAAGATTAGAAAGATCGCCAAATGATCAATTTCAAGGACCATTAGGATATGATGGTTATTACTCTAGGGGCGGTGGTATTTTAACTTCTTTTTACGATCAGAATCAAATTTCATTTGCGGCGGCTTTTACTTATGATTTTGAGAAGAAATACATTTTTGATTTAACTTATCGTATTGACGGTACTTCCAATAACGGAAATAAAGAACCATATTCTAAGAATCCTTCAGTGGGTTTGAAATGGAACTTTAATAAAGAAAATTGGCTTAAAGATCTTAAATGGCTAAATTATGGAGATATTCGGGTAACGGCGGGTAGAAACATTTTTCCGGTTGGAAATTTGATCGATATTTATGGAAAGTACATCCCACGTGGTTTCTATAACAATAATCCACGGGTAGGAATAGATTATGAATATGTACCTAACCCTTTGCTTAGGCCAAAAAAAGTAACCCAATTTAACCTTGGTTTTGACTTAGGTCTATTCAACGGAAAACTTGATGTTATTTTTGATACTTATTATAAAAAGGTTGATAATGAACTGTTTGTTAGTCAATTATCTAATACCCTTGCTTTTAGTAAATATACAAGTAATGATGCAGCACTTGCAAATTATGGATATGAGCTATCGTTTACAAGCAGGCCTTTAGCTAAAGACAGCAAATTTAACTGGACTATATCCGTAAACGGAGCCTGGAATAATGACGTTTTAACAAAACTTCCTGAAGAGTATAACGGACAGTTTATTGAGTTTGATTTTAATTCTGGTTATTCACAGCATTTAGCAAAAAGAATTGGAAGAAATTCATTGGCTAACTACTTATATGTAAATCAGGGTGTATACGATTCAACAAACGATGTACCAATTGATCCTGTTACAGGTTTAAGATACAGGAATAATGATTCCGGAGATTTTCTTAATTCCTTCCAGGGTGGCGATGCACGTTTCTATGATGCCAATGGTGATTATGTATTGGATTCAAGAGATTTACAAGTTGTTGGTAATACACAGCCCGTGTTGACAGGTGGTTTATCTAATACTTTGAGTTATACTATGCCATCGGGTTCTACCCTTTCCCTTAATATTTATGCTACTTATACTGCAAAACGTTCTATTTTGAATAATGCCCTTGCAGACAGGTTAAGGTTGCTGAACAATCCGTTTGGTATCAAAGATGGTGTTTATGGCAAAAATCCACTTACTGTTGTTCCTGTTAATGACTTAAATATGTGGACAGGCCCTGGTTATACCAACGCCAGATTTGCCAATGCTTACGACTATGCACACAACGCTTTTGCGAATAATTACAGATATGAACAAACGCTTTGGATGGAAACCGGAAGTTACTTCAAAATTAACCAGATTACACTTTCTTATTCATTTGCTAAAAAAATGGCCAGACGTATTGGTTTGAACAATATACGTACCTTCCTTTCGGCAAGTAATATTGTTACTTTTTCTCCTTACACCGGTCCAAATCCGGAGGGGGTTACTGCAATTGGTAGAGATGGTTCAAATGGTTACCCGGTTCCCCGAGTATATAATCTTGGTTTTAACGTAGAATTTTAATTGAAGTCACAAAACTAATAAGACATGAAAAAATATATTATTTGCTTATTTATTGTTGTAAGCGCTTCACAATATGGCTGTAAGAAATTTTTGGATATTACTCCCATAGATAAACTTACAGGAAATAATTTTTACAAGACCAGGGAGGATATGGAAGCAAATATCACCGATATGTATGGTGAGTTATTTGATAAATATACACGAACAGCTTTTGCTGGAGCAACAGGTGAATTTCGCTCGGGAGAGGTAATTCCTGCGGCAGAAGGTGGCGCCGGTCGTTCTGCATCTGGATTAATCGGGGGGCACACCAGGCAAACGCCAAACCCTCAGGGAAGTACCGATAAGCAGAATGTTCCTTTAACTACTGTTAATGACAGGTACCTGCTGGCCGCGATATCTACCGGACCACCACCACCAGCTTGGTCTGGTTATAATTTTAGCGATTTAACCAAATGGGATGAATATTACAGAGTGATACAATCGGCTAATCTGATGATTAGTAAAATCGACGATGGTATTGCTGCACTAACGGCTGAAGAGTCTAAGCGCTATAAAGCTGAAGCCAAATTTATTCGTTGTTTTTGTTATTTTCAGATGGTTCGCTTATTTGGGGATGTAGTTTATTATACTGATGCCTTTCAAAAAGATCCTTTGCCAAGAGAAAATATGGTAACTGTTATAAATAATTGCATTGCTGATCTTAAAGATTTTAGAAATGATTTACCGTTAACTTTTACTGATCCATCTTTGAGGGGTGTGAGGGCAAACAGAGGTGCAGCAATAGGTTTATTGATGAATATGAATATGTGGAATGCAGGGTTTGATATTGCTAATAGAACTTCATATTATCAGGAAACAGCTGCATTGGGAAAAGAGATTATGGACAGTAAAGCTTTTCGTCTGCTTCCTCTAGGTGAATGGGCTAAAGTTGTAAAGGGCCGTTCTGAGGAAAGTCTTTTTGAATTGTTCAGAACACTGAATTACAATCAGGATTTGAATGACCCATTTGCGCAGGCTAATGCATATTCGCCCTTTGGAGATGCATTTATCCATTTCCCATACAAGCAACCTGAGTATACTCACAGATATAGCTACTCTGTATTTTCAACAGAATATATGAGAAAACTTTATCCGGATGAATCAGATTTAAGATTAACAATCTGGTTTGTTGCTCCATTTGATCAAAATGCTTCAACCTTTCAGTTAAGGAAATTTGCATTAAATACATTCGCAGATGCAAACAATCCTAATTTGGATTTGAATCCAGACAATACATATTTAATTATGCGCTATAGCGATGCTATTTTGTTACGTGCAGAGGCGTTGGCTAATCTTAATCCTGAAGATCCGATAGCAATAGAGTGTTTAAATATTGTAAGGGGAAGGGCCGTGGCTCCGCCGTACCCAACCGGAAGTAAAGATACAAATTTGAAAGATGCAATTTTTCTGGAAAGATCTAAAGAACTGATGGGAGAAGGAAGTCGTTATTTTGACCTGGTAAGAACTAAAAGAGTATTAAGTAAAGAGTGGACAGATAATCCATTGACTTCAGATAAGTTTAACAGGGGTGGTTGGACCTGGCCAATTCATCCAAACGCATTGTTCAATAATCCTAAGATGAGTTTAAATAACTATTGGATTGGTTCAGGTCTTTAATTTTAAATAATAGATAAATACATGAAAAATATTATTAAACGATACTTTAAACCGACGGCAATATTATTGATTTTGCTGGCAATGGTAATAAGTTCCTGTAAAAAAGACGACTATTATAATGATGGTGGTAAAGCCAACCCGGTTTTTAATGGGAATATAATGCAGTATTTGGAGTCGAACAACAAATTTGACACTATCGCTCAAATTGTTAAGCTGGCAGGTATGGAAGATGTTTTCAAAAATGAAAACATCACTTTCTTTGCTCCAACAGATGAGGTGATCAGACGCACTATTGGTTTGGTAAATACCCCCATTCGCGAATTGCAGGGTGGATTAAATCAATTGTTGTTCGATACGGGAAGAGATACTTTGAAAACCCTTTCTGATGTACAGCCTGAAATATGGAGGAAATTTTTAGGAAGATACATTTTTAAAGGTTCATATAGGTTAAAAGATTATCCTCAGGTTGATTTTAATTTGAGGGAATTGTTTCCGGGATCATACTATTACACATACGATAGAGATATTGCAAACATCGGTGTTGTATATAATTCCGTAAATGGAGTTAAGTATGTTGGATACCGCCAATTAACTATTTCTTATTTATGGGATCCATCAAACCCTAATAATTTTGCGACTGCGGCAGTTGCATCATCGGATATACAACCAAGTAATGGTGTTGTACATGTACTGGCTGTTAGTGTAGGTACTCCAATAGGAGAAGCTCCGAATGACTTTACTGCAAATATATTTGGGTTTAATGCTGACTTTTATAATGACGTAATGTTTAGCAGATAGATTTATAATAGTTAAAATATTAATAGAAATAATTTAAGATAAGCATATGAAATTTTTTAAATATATAAGTCTGTCAATGATCCTTGTAACAGCATTGTTAAGTGGCTGTAAAGAAAAGGAAACTTCATTTGAAGATCCGTATCAGGGTGGTATAGCACCTTTGGGAATTAAGATTGATCGCCAGCAAATACCTGTTCCCGCAGTTGGAATGGCAGGAACTGTAATTACCTTTAAAGCGACAGGTTTAGTGCCTCATAAAGATAAGATTCAGTTTCTGTTTAATGGTGAAAAGGCAGAGATTACGGAGATCACTGAAACCGGAATCAAAGCGAAAGTGCCTGGAAGAGCCAGTTCGGGAGTTACGTCTTTTGTTATTGATGGACAGCTGGTTTTTGGACCGAACTTTACAGTTACCGGATTTGTTAAAAAGGACCCTACCTTTAAAGTAGTAGCCGGTACAAATGGTTTTATTAGTAAGTTTTATCAGGTAGCGGGAGGTAATTTATTGTTGTTGGGTGGTTTTACGAACTATGATAATAAGGGGATAGTGAAGCCAATTAACCGTATTGTAAGGATTTTTCCGGATGGAACCTGGGATCGTTCATTGCTGAGCGGAGGCGCTGCAAATGGTGACCTTTACGGCATGGCCGTTGTAAATAGCCAATGGTATCTTGGGGGTGCTTTTAGCGGCTATGCACAGAGAGGGGGCATTAATAACATAACCAGGGTAAGTAACCAGGGAACTGTTGACACCATGTTGGTTGAGACTTATACAAAAAAACTGATATATGTTCCAACATTTAATGGTGGAACGGATGCAGCTATTACAGAAATATATGCATTTAATAATAAGATTATAGCATCGGGAAACTTCAAGTATTATCTGTCTCGCCGTTATGATCAACCAAGCAGACAGTTAAAAGATAGTACAGTTATTGATACTGTTGACGTGCGCCAACTGGTACGTTTTAACCCAAATGGAACTTTAGATAAAACATGGAGATTCGATCCTAATGCGACCGGTTATGGGGGAGCTAAAGGTAAGAGTTTACCGGGATCTAATGGGTATATCAGTACATTGATGCACACCGACGGAAAGATTTTGGTTTATGGCAATTTCACCAAATTTGACGATGCTTCGGCAGGATACGTTACCCGTTTAAACACAGATGGAACAATAGATGCAACATTCAATCCAGGAGGAGCAGGAGCTGATTTTATCGTAAACTACGCGAGTTATAATGAGACGACCAAGAAGTATCTGTTATGCGGAACATTTAAGAAATTTAATGGGGTTGCATCAGAAAGTTTGGTTATGCTGAATTATGACGGTTCGGTTGATCAATCGTTTGTTCCTAAAAAGTTTGTTGGGGGGTATCCTAATTTCACCAAACAGCTTAGTGATGGTTTATGCTTAATAGGGGGGTATTTTAAAACTTACGATGGGGTGAACAGACAAGGCTTTCTTATTACAACTGACAAGGGGGAAATTGCAGAAGGATATAATAATGTAGGTAACCTGTTAGGTAGAATAAATAATGTCTTTGAAACGAAATCTGCAGATAATAAGAGAGCGTTATTAATTGGGGGTTCATTCTTTGTTTTTGATAACATAGAAACGAATAATATTATTAGGGTAACACTAGAAAATTGATTATATTAATACATATAATCCAGACATGAACCAAATGAATTATAAATTAAAGAATATGAAAAAACATCAATTCAAATATTTTGTTAGTCTAACACTATGCTTGCTGGTGTTTGCAACATCCTGTAATAAGGATTTTGATAAAGTAATACCAGATGCGCCTGATAATGATGGCAACGTTACCTATAAAGTTCCTAAGGTTCTTTACCTTATTGTAGATGGTGCACGCGGTACGTCAGTTAGAGATGCGGGAACTCCAACATTAAGAACCCTTATTGATAGTGCAGTTTATACCTGGACCGGATTAAGTGATAATACTAATTATACCGACGCAACAAATTGGACAGATATGCTGACGGGAGTAAAAAAGGAGAAACACAACGTTTTATCAGAGGATTTTGCTGGTAATAAACTCGAAAATTATCCGGTTATATTTGAACGTATTAAATCGTTGAGGCCAGGTTTTCGTATAGCATCTTTTGCTTCATCTGATGTGTTTAAGGGTAAGTTAACCAAAGGGGCAGACGTTACAGAGTCATTTGGTGGAAACGACGATGCTGTAACTTCAAGATTGGTAGAATTTGTGAAAACTGATACGGCATCTCTGATTGTTGGGCAGTTTGGCGGTGTTGAGAAGGCAGGAAAAGCTTCTGGATTTGACAATTCTTTTGCGCCATATAAAGCAGCTATTAATAAGTTTGATAGTCAGGTTGGTGAAATTTTAGCTTCATTAAAATCAAGACCTACGTACTACAAGGAGAACTGGTTGGTTGTTGTAACTTCTAATAAAGGGGGGCAATTTACACTCCCTGTAGAACAAGACGATAAAACTCTTTTTAGTAACACGAATATCAACACCTTTACTATAATTTATAACAACAAGTATAACCCTACTTTCATTGCGAGACCATTTTTAGGAAATAGCTATTCCGGTACAGCAATTAGATTTAAAGGTGAACCAGAAAAAATCAAAGGTGTAGTGCAAGGAGCTGCTACTAATAGTGAATTTAATTTTGGCCCTGATGCGGATTTTACCGTTTCGGTAAAAATCAAAAAAGGAAAAACCAAAAATACTTCAAAAGGAGATTATTGGTATGAATGGCCATCGGTATTAGGTAAAAGGAATAATAGCAGCTGGGGTCAGGCGGGATGGAATATTTGCTTGTTTTATAATGGCTGGCGCTTTTTTGGAGCAGGAGGTCAGGACAACTCAAATGGTGATGAGGTTGGGGGTCTTGACTTTAGTGGAGATACCTGGCATGATTTAACATTTGTCGTAGAGAAAAAAGCGGATGGCAGGAGATATATCAGATTGTATACAGATGGAATAAAGGGGATTACAAATAATGGAGGTGGATTTGAGGCAAGTCCTGCAAAACCTCATACAAATGACAGACAGTTGTCCGGATTTCCAAACTACAACAACAATGATCCTTTAACAGTTGGATTTGTGGGAGGTGATGTTAATGGCGATAGAGGAGTTATTAACGTTCAGCTAGCTGAATTGAAAATATGGAAAACTGCACTCTCAGAAACGGTTATTAAACAGTATTCTTGTGACCCTACTATGGACCAAAGTCACCCAGCCTATGATTATTTAGCTGGTTACTGGCCTATGGTTGATGGAACGGGAGCAACACTTAAAGATAATGGACCCTTTCAGGCGGATTTTAAATTAGAAGGGGCTTATAGCTGGGAAAAATTCACAGATTTAATGTGTTCTCCGAGTAACACAAACTTAGGTGTATTGGTTCCAAAAAACTCTGACATTCCGACGCAAATATTAAGTTGGTTTAATATTCCAAGGCAAGAAAATTGGGCATTGGACGGTAGAGTTTGGATTGCAAATTAATTTAAGGTTTTCAGGGCTTTATAAAGTAAGTCCTGAAAACCTATTTAAAGATCATTATATATTTAAGGATATGAAAAGAATATTTACTACTGTACATTTATGCCTTTTGGCAATTACAGCTATGCTGATGATGTCATGTGAAAAGGAAAAGCTATCAGGAGTGCTCGCTAAGGAAACTGCTGCTAATGTCAAGCTTAGCGTGGAAAATAGAATTGATATTGGAAGTGGCGAAAATTTTACATTAAACAACGATGAATTAATCATTCCAGTAACGATCAATTTATCCGGTGCATCTGGAACGGCTTTCAATGTGCAGGCTACATCTAATTTAGATACTATTGCTACACTGGTTGGTAGTGGGACATTACCTGCTGGAACAATAGCGTTGGCCGAACAAACGTTTAATTTTCCTCCGGTGATTGATTTTGCATATGGGATAAAGAGTACAACTTTTAATCTGGCGGTAAGTAGAAGTTTTGTTGAGAGAAACCATAGCAAGTTATTGGCTCTGGCGATAAAAATTTCAGCTCCATCTAAAGGAAATGCAATTGAGGCCAATAAGAATGCCATTATAGTTGTTATTAATGCTGCTKAAGCGATTGCCGCTGAAGATGTACACTATATCTCATTTGCATCGGCTGGCTCTCCTTATTTGGTGCCAAATGGAACAAATTATGCAATTGGCACGCAAGATTTGACGATACCTCTAAATCTTGCTCTTGCAGGACTTGCAGGTTCCGATTTTACAGTGGATGTGGTACCGAATGATGCATTAGTAACTGCACTCATAAATAACGGAACGCTTAAAAATACAGTTGTATTAAGTTCAGGTAGCTATGCACTTACTAATCCAAAAGTTAAGTTTGCTCCTAATGAGAACAGCGCAAAACTTGAACTAACTGCCAGAATTTCAGAATTGTTGAAGAACACCAAGAAAAAAGTTGCAATAGGACTATTACTTAGAAACCCATCTAAATTCCAACTTGATGAAACGAAAAAAAGCATAGTGGTAGTTATTGATCCGGATCATTTTAGGCCTTATARTGGGACTCCTTTCCTTATTAAAGGAGCCATTGGTGCTGTTTCTGATATGATTCCTGCTGCACAGTACGATTTTGGCGGTGAAGGAATTGCATTCCACGATACAGGCGGTAAAGATGGTGTTGGTGATTACCGACCAAATGATAATGTTGATGTGGGTGACTATACTCCACGTAGTGTAGTAGGATGGACTTCTGATGGTGAATGGTTGACCTATACTGTTAATGTGGAGGAAAACGGAGAGTATGAGTTGAACTCCCTAATCGGTGCGCCAGGAGATAATGGAAGGTACAGTGTATTCTTTGATGATGTAAATATTACAGGGATACTAGCATCTGCCAAAACACCTGGTAGTTACGGAGATCAGCAACCAAACAGAACAACAGTTCAGCTTACGAAAGGAAGACATATCATGAAATTCTATATGAATGTGGGTGCTTATGATGTGAGGGGATGGATATTTACCAGAAAGAAATAATTATTTTGTAAATACATAAAAATAAACCAATCAACAGCAGCGATGGCTAAAATTTAATCATCGTTGTTGTTTAAAAAATATACCAAACTTTAAATAGTATGAACAAACTTTTTATTTTGCTATTAAGCATAGTTATTTTCGCTTCCTGTTCTAAAAGTAAGGACATTGAAGTTGAACCAGCTGAACAGAAAAGACCATTTGTGGATTTTGAGGCTGTTCCGGGAGATGATCCGTTTACCTTTGACTTTAAGAATAACTCCAAGGAATATAAAAAGCTTGAATGGCGTTTTGGTGACGATAGTGTTTCTTATGAAACTACTCCAAAACATATATTCGCTAGTGCTGGTACCTTTGAAGTCAACTTAACAGCAATAGCGGAGGATGGGTCTACTGCAAAAAAAGTGGTCCTTATTAAAATTATACCGGACAGTGCTGTAAATTTTATTGCTGCAAGTCAGGGTAGTAACAAGGTGAAATTTAGTGTTAAGTCTTCGAAAGTTACCGTGAAGAGTTTTTCGTGGGATTTCGGAGATGGATCAGCTGTTTCTGAAGAGGCAACTCCAATTAAAGAGTATGGGGCCGGTAATTTATATACCGCCAAGTTAAAGGTGACGACTGAAAAAGGATCTGTATTTACTGTTTCTAAATTGGTAACAGGTAATGGAACAGTAAAAGATATCACTTTAGATTATTTGCTGAATGTTGGTCCTAAATTTGTTCCATCGGCCAGGTTTGGAAGTAGATGGGGTATTGTAGCGGATTGGAGAGTAAATGCTGCGGTATTACAACGCGATGGTGGTATGGGTGGCTGGGACGAATGGGATGGAAATAGTATGTCGATGGAGTCATGGGGTGGTGAACCGGATATCATTAACGGAAAAATTCAGCAGACAACGCTAAAACCACTTCCGGCAGGCCAATATTATTATACGCTGGATTTTGTAGGATACCAATGGAAGAATTTGTTTTATACTGTAATTGCAAAGGGAGGAGAAATACCTGACGTTGATAAAGTTGAAAGTAATCCTATTGTTTTGGGCTATACAAAATCAAGCGGAAATCCAGATTCCGGAGCACCAAGAAAGTTCACTACAGCATTTACCGTACCTACTGAGTCTCCTGTTACTGTAGGTTTCGTAGCGACATTTATAGATAACGATCAGTATTTCAGACTCAGATCTATAAAGCTTTACCAATTGGATAAATAAAACACACAAATTAAATAAAGAGCTGTTACATTGTAACGGCTCTTTTTATTTTAAAGCCTCATAGATTTCGGTAAACAACAAACCGCTTCCGCCACCGTAATGAAATACAATAGGAATTTTGCGATTTACTTTTCTGATCACATGCTCTAGCTCAGTTTCTTCAGCCTTTTCTAATCCTGCCCCCACCAAAACCAGATCAAAGTTTGCTGATCTAAATGTTGTAATTGCCTGTTCCAGTGTATTTGCACCTATTGCACTCATTTCAGTATTGGAATTTACAAGCCTCAGAACTGTATTTAGAATTTCCTGATGGGTACAAACCACCAAAACCTCGGTCTTTTTCATAATTAATAATTCATTGGAACCTCCATTAAAAGGACTTCCATATTGTTAATTGCTTCAATGGTTACATGTTCAGTTTCCCAGATGCCGAATCCGTCTCTTTCATTCAGGATTTGATCGTTAATTTTTACATCGCCCTTAATTACAAATACATATAAGCCATTGTCTTTGTTTTTAAAATGATAATCTGTTTTGATCCCCTTATCAAATTTACCAATATTAAACCAGGCTTCCTGATAAATCCAAACACCCTGATCATCTTTATCTGGAGATAAGACTTGGGTGAGCTGATTTGGTTTCATCAAAGTATCATATCTTTCCTGATGATACCTTGGCGTTACATTGCGTTGATTTGGAAACAACCAGATCTGAAGAAACTTTACCGGTTCATTTCTGTTTTTATTAAACTCCTTATGGTAAATCCCAGTGCCGGCACTCATTACCTGAATTTCTCCGGCTTCAATAACCGCTACGTTTTCAAGGCTGTCTTCGTGTTGTAAGGCCCCCTCAAGAGGAATGGAAATAATCTCCATATTGTCATGAGGATGTTCACCAAATCCTTTTCCTCCATTAACCCAATCGTCGTTAAGCACTCTTAAGGCGCCAAATTGGATTCTTTCAGGGTTATACTGCATGCCAAAACTAAAAGTCTGATAGCTTTTAAGCCAGCCATGATCTGCAAGTGTACGCGTTGCAGCGGTATGTAATATTGTTTGTGCCATTTTAATTTTATTAAGCAAATTTTGATCAGACTTCGTCAAAGATGAGTTGCCTGGCCAATTCGATTTCTTTCTGACTAATTGTGTGAACTCTTCCTGCATAAATCTTCATAGAAATTTTTGCATTCATTTTTTTAATGATACCCTCGCTTACCTCAACTCTCCTTACCGGAACATGAGGATCAGGATCGCCTATTGTTATCAATATTGGCGTTTGTTGAAAATCGCCTTTATAGTTCCTCATGTTTATTTCTTTACCAATTAATCCACCGGTAAAGGCAACCGCACCACCATATCTGGCAGCATTTCGGGTAATATATTCAAGCGTTAAACATGCACCCTGCGAAAATCCAACAAAATAAATTTTGTCCTGAGGAATTCCTGAAGAGATAATTTCGCCGACAAGGTCTTTAATCACTGTAAGTGCGGAATCTAAAGCTGGTTGGTTTTGTTCAACAGGAGAAATAAAGCTATACGGGTACCAACTGTTATTGGTAGCTTGCGGAGCAAATAAAGCTGCATCATCCACCTTTAAATGATTGTTTAAAGAAATGATATCCTCAGCTGTAGATCCGCGGCCATGCAAAAAAACAATAGCTCTTTTAGCCTCAGCAACAGGAACACCTGCAGTTATAATATTTTTATTGTGTGTGTACATGTTAGTTTATTTTAGGTAAAATGCCCTCAATTTCTGATCTCATGTTTTCATATTGAGCAGGAAGTTTAAGGTTTGACCCTAAGTCTTCTAAAGATTCATCAACGGTAAAACCTGGATTATCGGTAGCAATTTCAAAAAGTACACCACCTGGTTCGCGGAAATATAAAGAATAGAAATAGTTACGGTCAATCTTTTCTGTAATGTTCAAACCCATTGCCACAACCTTATCTCTAAAGTACATTAAAGTGGCCTCATCTTTAACCCTGAAGGCAACGTGGTGCACAGATCCGCTTGCAACATGACCAACAGCTTCACCAGGGGCCTCTACAAGGTCAACAATGGCTGCATAGGTTACTGCATCTGTAACAAAACGTGACCGGTTCACTTCAGTTTTTTCCAATTTATATCCAAAAATGTCTGTTAAAACTTTAGCAGTACCATCCATTTTATTGGTTGTTATTGTTACATGATGAAAGCCATGGGTTGCATTTTCTTTGCCTATTTCAGGCGTGGTCCACTGTGCCCTTGCATCAGGAGTTTTAACTTCAGTCAGTTCAAATTTTAATCCATCAGGATCAAGAAAAGTCAGATACCGTTCTCCAAATTTTTCAGCAGGTTTGTTGTAGATTACATTGTTTTCTTCAAACCTGTTTTGCCAAAATTCTAAACTCCCGGCCGGAACACTGTACCCAATTTCGGTTACCTGTCTTGAACCTMGTCGGCCGGTCATAATTCCTTCCCATGGAAAAAATGTCAAAATACTTCCTGGTGTTCCTTGTTCATCACCGTAATAAAAGTGATAGGTATGTGGGTCATCAAAGTTTACGGTTTTTTTAATCAATCGTAAACCTAGTATGCGGGTATAAAAATCATAGTTCTTTTTTGCGTTTCCTGCAATTGCAGTAATGTGGTGCAGGCCTAAAATTCTGTTGTTCATGGCTACCTATTTTAGTGGTTTAATTAATTAATTCTTAAATAACACTACAAATTTAGGGGGAACTTTTATTTTAAATCTTACCATAGATTAAGAAATGCGTAGCTTTATATTTAGATATTTAAGTATGATTAGATTCATCCTCTCCGTTGTTTTATTGTCGGCTAGCTTGGTATCAAGTGCGCAAGACTCCATAAGTATTAAAATCTACCCTAAGTACGATAGTGTAAGTAAGTTTCATCGCTTTTTGTTTGGAGAAAATTACCGTAAGGAGTATGCGATGAGTACCAAAGTACCCATTATTAAAATTTCGGAAATTAAAGGTGGGTTAACGCCGGTCAAAAGGGGTGGAGGCAATCAATCGCATTCGTTAAGATTGGTAGATAAACAGGGCAAAGAGTGGGTACTTAGAAGTGTAGAAAAGTTTCCGGAAATATTGTTGCCCGAAATATTCAGAAAAACATTTGCGGGTACGGTAGTAAAAGATAATATGTCGGCCCAGAACCCATTCTCGGCCTTAGCAGTCCCTGATATTGCAGATGCTGTAAATGTGCCACACAGCGATCCTATGATTGGGTGGGTATTGCCGGATACCGGATTAGGTGAATTTGCCAAGGTGTTCCAGAATACGCTTTGTTTACTGGAGGAAAGAGAACCTGTTGGGGATACTGATAATTCGGAAAAGATGATGCGCAAGTTAACAGATGATAATGATAACATTTATGATGGCCGGGCATTACTAAGAGCAAAAGCATTGGATGCTTTGCTGGGAGATTGGGATAGACATGAAGATCAATGGAGATGGAAGCCTGAAAAGAATGTTGATGGAACTATGAAATATCTTCCAATTCCGAGAGACAGAGATCAGGTCTTTTATTTGTCGGAAGGCCTTGTGCCAAGATATGCGCAATCCTCGTGGCTATTGCCAATGATACAGGGGTACGAAAGAAGCCTGCCTGATATTAACTGGTTCTTTTGGGAAGGAAGAGCTATTTATGGAAGATGGTTTTCTGGGATAGATGAAAAGGAATGGAACGAGGTAGTAAAGGATTTTTGTGCTTCTTTAACCGACGAGGTGTTTGAAAAGGCCCTTAAAAAACTACCTGAACCCGGATATTCTCTTCGCCATGATCGCATACTGGCCCAGCTTAAAGAGAGAAGAAAGAACCTTCCTGAATTGATGAATAAATACTATCATTTTATAAATAGTATAGTTGATATACAGGCAAGTAATAAGAATGAGCTGATCAATATAACAGATGGGCCGGATAAGGCTTTAAATGTAACGATCCATAAAATATCTAAGGAAGGACACATTAAGGATGTTATTTTTAACAGAACTTTTAATCCAAAAGTAACCAGAGAAATTAGGTTATATGTGAAAGATGGTAACGACAGTTTGATACTAGATAATAAAACCTCAACTATTAAACTAAGGATAATTAGTGTTGAGGGTAAAAAAACATTTCATGTAGAAAACTCACCTCGTAAAATCCGTGTTTATGGTAAAGATGACAACATAGCTTTTACGGGGAATGCAAACAAGTTTCTTAAGAGATTGGATAACGACACCTCTAATACACACTTCGTGTACACAGATCTTTATAAAAGAAAGATGCTGCTTTTAAATGCCAGTTATAATATAGATGACAGGGTTTTGCTTGGTTTATCATATAAAATTACCCAACCCGGTTTTAGGAAACTGCCTTATGGAAGTACACATTCATTCTCATTTTTGCACTCTTTTGCAACATCGGGTTTTAGATTCAATTATAGAGGAGAAATGTTTAAAGTTTTAGGTAATGCGGATATTGTATTGCAAGCGGATGCCTTTGCTCCAGAGAATTCACAGAATTTTTATGGCTTAGGTAACGAAACAACTTTTAATAAAACCGGAGATTTTGTAAGATATTATCGTGCAAGATTTAGCCTGTTTCAGATAGATCCATCCATAAGATGGAGACTGTCAAAATCTACCTTTAGCATAGGCCCGTCACTGCAGTATTACCGATATAGTAAAGATGATAATGAGGGTCGTTTCATTAACAATACCTCAGAGTTGCATTCGCCGGATAGTGCAACCATAACAAAAGATAAGTTGTATGCAGGAGTAGTGGCAAATTTTACAAACAACAATCGTAATAGTGATATTTTACCTACTTCGGGCACATTCTTAGAAAGTAAATTACAGGCTTATAAGGGTATAAATGGCGAATCGAATTCTATGGCACAGCTGAGTGGTTCATTCTCCGTTTATCAAAAGATAGATAAAGGAAGCCGGTTTGTATTAACGGATAGAATTGGGGGTGGTGTTACGGTTGGTAAACAGGCATTTTATCAATCCAGTTTTCTGGGAGGACAGGGTAATTTACTTGGATATAGAGAATTTAGATTTGGTGGCCAACATAGCTTGTATAATAATTTAGAATTGCGTGTAAAAGTGGCGAATTTTATGAATTATATACTACCTGGTCAATTTGGACTATTGGGTTTTCATGATGTGGGCAGGGTATGGAGAAAAGGAGAAAATTCTGATGTGTGGCATCAGGGGTACGGAGCGGGTTTATATTTTGCTCCGGCATCCTTAACCGTGTTTCGTTTTGTAATGGGCCATTCAAATGAGGGTTGGTATCCTTATGTAGCCATGAAATTCAGATATTAAGAAGTATCAAAATTTGGTAAATTACTTATTTTAGGTAATGGGAAGTGTAAGAAAAGCCGTAATTTAGAACTCTCGTTTGAAAACCATCAAAAATTAGTTGTGATGAAGAAGAATTTTGTATCTAATTCTAGAGAATCTATTAGAATGTTTAAAAACCCACTTTTTGAGGGTTTATCTAAAGTCCCATATTTTGTACCGCTTATTGTGTATGTTCCGGTTGTAGGGTATTTCTCCTGGGTCTCATTCAGCACAAATGGAATCTTAGGTTTTCTTGGATATTTTCTGTTAGGATTATTTATCTGGACCTTAACTGAATATGTGCTTCATCGCTTTGTTTTTCATTTTTATCCAAAGTCTGAATGGGGTAAAAGAATTCACTTTATTTTTCATGGTGTTCATCATGATTATCCAAACGACGCACAGCGACTGGTGATGCCGCCTTCTGCAAGCATACCACTGGCACTGGCATTTTTCTTTCTTTTTAAATGGTTACTTGCTCCGGCCATGCTTGAAGGCTTTTTTGCCGGATTTATTTTTGGTTACTTATGCTACGACATGACGCATTACATGTTGCATCATGCACAATTCAAAAATGCTTTCTGGAAAAAACTTAAGCAACAGCACATGTTGCACCATTATGATGACTCTACAACAAAATATGGGGTGACATCTGATATTTGGGATAAAGTTTTTGGTACCAGATAGGAAACCGCTAATGCTTTAATTTTTTTCCGCGTAGGGGTAAAATAGAAGAGGGGTGTCGGAG
Organism: Pedobacter sp. 05T44; assembly: GCF_056395985.1. Lineage (NCBI taxonomy): Bacteria > Pseudomonadati > Bacteroidota > Sphingobacteriia > Sphingobacteriales > Sphingobacteriaceae > Pedobacter > Pedobacter sp. 05T44. The sequence continues at coordinate 104,011 of NZ_JBFTKO010000001.1, read as the reverse complement.
GTATTATACCAACTATAAATTACAGAATAGAGTTTTAGTAAAATTACGCAAAGGTTTGCGCAACGTATGTGATTGATATTTTAAAATAAAACAGTTAACTAGCATTAGTTTACAAGACTAAACAATAACTGTTTTATTTTAAATGACCAAACACCCACACATGAACCGACTGTTATCAATAGCTCTGTTGATGATTTGCACCCTCAAATTGTCTGCACAATCCAAAATTTCTATAATTCCTTTACCGGCGAAATTGGAAGAGCGAAAAGGAAGTCTTACGCTAGACAAAAATGTATACATCAGTTATCCTTCAGCTAATTTAAAAGACCTGGCAATTTTTGCCCAATCTTCAATAGAAGAAACTGCGGGAATTAAACCCGAGTTGCGTACAGGCATGTGGATGCAAAGAAAAGCAAAAACCATTAGCCTTAATATTGATTCAAAAGTTACCTCAAAAGAGGGATATGTGCTGGAGGTAAATGCAAATGGCGTTGCTATAAAAGCAGGAACCGAAAATGGTCTTTTTTATGGTATACAAACATTATTACAACTGGTGCCAGTTAATGGAGTTAAGAAGTTGCCTTGTGTTTATATAGAAGATGAACCCCGTTTTAGCTGGAGAGGAATGCTCATGGACAATTGTCGCCATATGTTTTCTGTTGAGTATATAAAGAAATTTATAGATCAGTTGGCTAAACATAAATTAAACAAGTTTCATTGGCATTTAACAGAAGATCAGGGTTGGAGAATAGAAATAAAAAAATATCCGAAACTGCAGGAAATTGCAGCTTACAGAAATGGGACACAGATTGGTCCGAACAGGAAGAAAGATGTTGACAGTATTAAATATGGCGGCTATTATACTCAGGAACAGATTAAGGAAGTTGTAGCTTATGCAACGTCGAGATTTGTTGAAGTGATTCCTGAAATAGAAATGCCAGGACACTCGGTAGCAGCCATTACAGCCTATCCTTATCTGGCTTGTGGAGATGTGAGTTTTGAGAATGGAAAGCCATTTGAGGTAAGAAAAGTATGGGGAGTTTCTAAAGATCTTTACTGCGCAGGTAATGATACCGTATTTACATTTTTGGAAGATGTTTTAAATGAAGTGATGCCATTGTTTCCATCTCAATATATTCATATAGGGGGGGATGAAGCTCCGCATGATGCATGGCATACCTGCCCTAAATGTCAGGCACGTATAAAAAAGGAAGGCTTGAAAGATGAGGCGGCATTACAAAGCTGGTTTATACAGCGAATGGAAAAATTCATCAATAGTAAAGGGAAAAAGATAATTGGCTGGGAAGAAATTATGCAGGGAGGTCTTGCAGATAATGCGACTGTACATTCGTGGTTAGGAGTTGAAAGTGGTTTGAAAGCTGCTAAAAGTGGCCATGATGTAATTATGTCGCCATACTCGCATTTGTATATTGATGGCTACCAGGCTGATCCTAAAATCGAACCTATGGCTATTGGTTATTGGGTGCCAATTGATAGTGTATACGCCTTTGAACCAGTACACCCCGCGTTAACCGACACTGAAGCAAAGCACATTTTAGGTGCGCAAGGGAACTTGTGGACTGAGTTTATTGGAACAGAAGATTATTTTGAATATATGGTTTATCCTCGCATTGCGGCATTGGCAGAAATTGACTGGACACCAAAAGCGTTGAAGAATTTTGAAGATTTTAAGGGCAGGTTGAGCACTCAATATCAACGATATGATAAACAGGGAATTCAGTTTAGAATTCCGGTGGCTGTAATAGAAACAGTTGTGAACAAGGATAGCACGGTTAAAGTAACGCTTAATGATCCCACTAAAGCAAGTACTATCAGATATACAACCGACGGATCTGATGTTAATGAGCAATCGTCTGTTTATAAACAACCAGTGGTGTTGAAAAAAGGAGAGGTAATCCGCTACGCATTGTTTTTTAACAACAAACGTAAAAGTTCTACAGACTATTTTCCTAAACCTGTTAAACAAGCAAAATAGCATGAAACGATTGAATATTCCGAATTTGAGATATGCTTTAGCGTGCATATCACTGATCTTAGCGGGTCAATTAAGTAATGTCAACGCACAGAACAATCAATCTGTTAAAGACACATCGAAACCAGATTGGTTATTAAATTCGGCATCATATAAAGCTGCTATTTACAAGTCAGATAAGGACGTAATTCTTGAAAACGGATTGACCAAAAGGGTTTTTAGGATCACACCTAATGTGGCCTGTGTAGATTATGTTAACCTTATAAATGGCAGGCAGTTATTAAGGTCTGTAAAGGCAGAAGCCCGTTTGACCATTAACGGAAAAGACTATGAAGTTGGAGGTTTAAAGGGTCAAAAGGAAAATGCTTACCTTTTGCCTGAATGGCTTGACAGTTTTACGGCTGATAAGAATGCTTTCCAATTTGTTTCTTTCGATATAAAACCAATTTCACCATATATTAAATGGAAAAGTAAATTTTGGGCAAGCAATAATCAGCAGCCTACCGGTAAGATGGTGTCTTTTCTTTATAAGGCAGGAGCAGATGAACTGAAGGGCTTAACGGTAAATGTAAACTACGAATTGTATGATGGTTTGCCTTTAATTGTAAAATCGTTAACAGTTCAGAATCAATCGGATAAAGTGTTTAAGATTGACCGTGTAGTTAGCGAAGTTTTGGGAATGGTTGAAGAGCAAAGCGCTGTAGTTGGATCGCCAGAAAAAATGGCTAAACCACAAGGTATTTACCTGGAAACAAACTATGCCTTTAATAATGCAATGCGATATGATTTAAGCGATCAAACCACACATTGGAAGGTTGACTCGACATATACCTCGCAGGTTAATTACGATTATCAAACACCTTGTTTATTAGAAGTATATCCCGATAAAGCTCCCGGCATTGAACTGGAGAAAGGCGGTGTTTTTAAGTCTGTGCGTACACTTGAATTATTAATGGATAGCTATGATAGGGAGAGAAGAGGTTTGGCTATACGTAAAATGTACAATACAATAGCACCATGGACTACCGCTAATCCAATTTTTATGCATTTGGTTAGCAAAAATGATGAGCAGGTGCGTACAGCGATAGATCAATGTGCTGCAACGGGTTATGAAGCATTAATATTAAGTTTCGGCAGTCATTGTAATATGGAAGACACCTCTGCAGCTAATATTAAAAAATGGAAGGAACTGGCAGATTATGCACATAGTAAAAAAGTATTTATTGGAAGTTATTCTTTGTTTAGCTCCAGAAAAATAAGTGACGAGGACGACGTAATAAGTCCTAAAACCGGTAAACCAGGTGGTGCTTTCTTTGGGAATGCACCATGCTTTGGTAGTAAATGGGGGTTGAGCTATCGTGATAAAATAAAGAATTTTTATGCTCATACCGGCTTTGATATTTGGGAAAATGATGGCCCATATCCAGGTGATGTATGTGCTTCAACCGCACACCCCGGACATAAAGGTCTTGAGGATTCGCAATGGAGACAAATGGAAATTCAGAAGGACCTGTATCGTTCATTAAATGAAAAGGGCGTTTATATAAATGCGCCCGACTGGTATTTTMTGGATGGAACACACAAAATAGCGATAGGATACAGGGAGGTGAATTTTTCATTGCCAAGAGCAAATCAGATGATCCTTAACCGCCAGAATATATTTGATGGGACATGGGAAAAAACTTCGTCTATGAGTTGGGGATTTGTTCCTTTAACAGTTTATCAGGGAGGAGGAGCCGAAGCAGTTCTGGAACCTTTGAATGACCATCTAAAAGACTATGAACAGTTAATGATGCAGTATTATGGAGCAGGTGTGCAAGCTTGTTATCGGGGCCCACGCTTATATGATACGGATGCTACCAAGCAAACTGTAATTAAGGTGATTGATTGGTATAAGAAATACAGAGATATATTGAACTCGGAAATTATCCATTTGAGAAGAGCTGATGGGAGAGATTGGGATGGAATATTACATGTAAACCCTAGCCTAAAAACCAAAGGTTTAATGATGTTGTACAATCCATCGAAAAAGGAAATTACCCGTACCATAAAGGTTCCATTATATTATACAGGTTTAACCGGCACTGCCACTTTGAAAGAGAAGGAGGGAGTGGCTAAAAAGTACCCATTAAACAGAGATTATGAGATATCGTATACCTGTACGCTTAAGCCTGAGAGCTATACCTGGGTGCAAATTGAATAATCACATTACTGTTTGGAAATTTTCACCGATGTTTTATGGCCACTCGTCGAGTTTTTTGTCTGCTTTAGCCGGATAGAACTGGCATGATTTAGTAATAACCCTCATCTTTATGGTAAGTTATTCATTAGATAGATCATAAAGCGATGAACACAATTAGTTTTAAAACTTCGGTAAAAGATAAATATGAGTTGATTTCTATCAGACCTATATTGGATATCATATTTGGAGAGAACAATTGGTCATTCAGGACCGAGGGAATTGATAGAATACTAAGTGTAGTAAGCTCTGTTCCTTGTGCACCTATGGTTAATTATATCTTAAAAGATAAGGGCTTTCATTGCGAAGAATTAACACCAGCGTTAAGTTTTTGAAATTGACTATCTTTGATTTAATATGATGAAAATGAAGTCTGTGAATTATAAAGAACTGCTACTCCGCTGGGTAGTTGGGTTTTTTATGTTCTTAAACTTATTTACATTATCCGGCGCAGCCAATGTTATTTCCTCTGTTAATTCGACGGCGTATCCAACTGAGGAAAGGATCGTTAGTCAGAATGGAACAAAGAGGCATAAAATATTCTACAAGAGTTTTGTTGGTAAGGTCAATTGGATTTATTCCAAAATTTCTTCCTTCAAATATGTTTTCAGGAATCTCCTGATGGTTAAAAATAGCATTGTTCATGTTCAGTTCAATGCTAATGCATTTCTAGTTTTATTTATTAATTTTCTAATGGGTACATTATGTGCTTTGAGATTCCTTTTTTATCCCGCATCTCCAAAAACAAGCCTCCCGGCGTAGTTTAATTTTCTAAGACTATTTATTGTTTTTTCACGAGAGGTTTATTGGCCGAAAGGCTTTTTCCTATAATTTTTTTTTATGGAACGCTTTAAGAAAACAATGCGTCTTTTTGGACTCATTGTAATGATAATATTAGCTTGTTTTGGGATCGGATTGGGCGGTACACCACCTGTATTGCCGGTTATCCGTACCAAACATGCGACAGAATTTATAGAAACCAAAGAAGAGGATAATGTGGAGGAGGAGATGCAAAACTTAAAATAAAATAACCTATTTTTAAACCAGGTTAGGAAATCTTATGAACAGAACAATTGCATTACTCCTTTTTATTTTTACATCGATTACTGCAATAGCGCAGTCTCCGAAACACGATCTGCATTTCAATAAGCTGGCATCCCAATGGGACGAAGCTATACCTCTGGGCAATGGGACTTTAGGTGCTTTGATTTGGCAAAAGGGAGAACGGCTAAGGTTCTCTCTGGATAGGGTAGATGTTTGGGACATGCGACCTATGAAGGGCTTGCATCGGAAAGAGTTTAGTTATAAATGGGTAATAGATCAGGTGAATAAAAAGGATTATAAGCCTGTACAAGACTATTTTGATGCGCCTTATGATAGGGAACCTGCACCTTCGAAAATACCTGGGGGTGCTCTTGAATTTGAAACCAAGGACTGGGGGCAGGCCGAAGATGTTCATTTATCTTTAAAAGATGCAGTTTGTAAGGTGCGCTGGACAAATGGCATTGTGCTAAAAACTTTTGTTGATGCCGTAAAGCCATTGGGTTGGTTTAGATTTGAAAATATAAGCAACGATTTTAAACCACATTTGATTGCACCAAAATATCAGGGAGAGGTTAAAGTTTCTGGCGATCCGGTAGGCGGTGATGACCTATCGAGATTGGGATACAAACAGGGAACAATTCAGCAAAATGGAAATAGCATAACTTATCATCAGGAAGGCTGGGGTGGATTTAGTTACGATATCAACGTGAGATGGAAAAGAATTGACAGTAAAACTGTTGAAGGAGTTTGGAGTATTTCATCTCAGTATCCGAATAAGATTGCTAATAGAAAAGCTGCTGTTGTTACTCAAAATGCCATTTCCACTAGTTTTAACAAAGAGTTTACTGCACATGTGGGGTGGTGGAGTAATTTCTGGAGCAAGTCGGCAATTCATATACCCGATACGTTGATTGAGAAACAATGGTATTTAGAGCAATATAAATTCGGCTCTGTAGCAAGATCAGATGCACCTCCAATTTCGTTGCAGGCGGTGTGGACTGCCGATAACGGAAGGATACCACCATGGAAAGGGGATTATCATCATGACTTAAATACTCAGCTTAGCTATTGGCCGGCATATAGTGGCAATCACCTTGGTGAAGCAATGGGCTATATTAATCATCTCGAGCAAAATAAGGCAAACTATAAGCGCTATACTAAGCTTTATTTTGGTGCAGACGGTATTGCTGTGCCTGGAGTAACAACCCTGGATGGTACAGAAATGGGCGGATGGATTCAATACTCTTTATCACCAACAGTTTCTTCATGGCTTGGACAACATTATTACCTGCAATGGCGCTACAGTATGGATAAGGTTTTTCTTAAAAATAATGCTTATCCATGGATCAAAGGAGCAGCCCTGTTTCTTGAAAACATAACGGTTAAAGACGGAAACGGACACAGGAAATTGAAAATTAGTTCAAGTCCGGAGATAAACGACAATGACCTTAGTGCCTGGTTTTTGGGAAATACAAACTATGATCTGGCTTTAATGAAATTCACGTTTAAAGCTGCGGAGGAACTTGCTACTGAACTTGGATTGAAAGCCGAAGCCTTGCGGTGGAATAAACTCTTAAATGAGTTTGATGATTTCGCGATAACAGATAAGGATGAACTTAGATTTGCCCCAGGTCTGGATTATAAAGAATCGCACAGACATTTCTCTCATATGATGGCTATCCATCCATTAGGGCTAATAAAATGGGAGGACGGACCGAAAGCTCAAGCCATTATAAAGAATACGATACAGCTATTGGATAAGGTAGGGCCAGATTACTGGTGTGGGTACTCTTATTCCTGGCTTGCAAACATTAAAGCAAGGGCAAAAGATGGAGCCGGTGCAGCAAGAGATCTACAGACATTTGCCAGGGCTTTTTGCTCTATAAATAGCTTCCATTTAAACGGAGATCAAACAAAATCAGGACTATCGAAATTTCAATACAGACCCTTTACTCTGGAAGGTAACTTTGCATTTGCAGCGGGCTTGCAAGAAATGCTATTGCAGAGTTATGCAGGGTTTATTGAAATTATGCCTGCTGTTCCACCCGAATGGAAAGACGCTTCATTTGAAAATTTGCGTACAGAAGGAGCTTTTCTTGTAAGTGCAAAAAAAGCTGGAGGACAGGTAGATGAAGTCAAGATCGTTTCAGAAAAAGGAGGAGTAACTAAATTAAAACTGCCGTTTAAAACTCATTTTATTGCTTCAAACGCAGGTTTTAAAATAAAATCCGCTGAAAGCGGGTTTTTGGAGTTAACGGCCAAACCAGGTGCTGTGTTGTTGTTGAAAAACGGGTATGAATAGGTTTTCTCTTTAGCATGCCAATATCGCTTAATGGTTTGACAATAACAGCTAATTTCTAAAGCTGTAATTTCCTTTCTTTGATTATTAAATAAAACATAACTAAAGATGAATTTGGCACAAAAAAAAATACTTTTCTTTTTTTGTTTTACCTTAAGTGGCTTGTCATTATTTGCGCAGACAGATCAGCAAGTGAGATTTAATTCACCGGCGAACCATTTTACTGAATCTGTTCCTGTTGGCAACGGCCGATTAGGAGCAATGGTATTTGGCAATCCAAACAGAGAAAGGATTGTTTTAAACGAAATTTCTATGTGGTCTGGTGGTGTAGAAAATCCCAATAGAAATGATGCTGCTGCTCATTTACCTGTTATTCAGCAATTGCTAAAGGATGGAAAAAATAAGGAGGCGCAAGAACTATTACAAAAATATTTTACAAGTGCCGGAGCTGGGTCTGGTTTTGGAAATGGTGCAAACGAAAAGTTTGGATGCTATCAAATCCTTTCAGATATGTTTATTAATTGGAGAGACACCACCTCAAAAGTAACGGATTATAAAAGAATTTTAAGTATAGATAAAGCCATTTCAGTTACTGAGTGGAGCAGGTCAGGTGTAAACTTTAAAGAAGAGGTGATTGTAAGCACCCCTCAACAAGCCATTATTGTTCGTTTAACTTCGAGTAAAGCAAAAGCATTAAATTTTGATCTGTCGCTAAGTAGAAAAGAGCATGCATCTTTTTCAGCCGAGGGAAATGGGCTTAGCATGACAGGACAATTGCCAGGTGGTAATGGAGATAAAGGAATTCTTTTTGCAGCCTTTGCGAAAGCCATTTCATCCACAGGAAAAATAACGGCAAAAAATAGTGTACTTACGGTTGATGGAGCAACCGAATGCCTTATTGTAATTAGTGCTGCAACAGATATGAACTGGCCAGATGTAACACACCGCGGTGCAATACCTTTGCCGGTAGCTAAAAAACATGTTGATGCTGCGGGTAAACTTCCGTGGCTAACATTGAAAACAAAGCAGCGCGAAGATTTTCAAGCCTACTACAATCGCTGTAAAATCCAACTTGGTGAAAAAGAGAATGCCGGTATTGCAACGCTTTCTACAGCAGAACGACTGGTGCGTTTTGCTAACGGAGGGAGTGATGTAACGCTACCAGCTCTGTATTTTAATTTTGGACGGTACCTTTTAATTTCAAGTTCTCGCCCAGGTGGCTTACCAGCTAATCTGCAAGGGATTTGGGCTGAAGAGTATCAAACCCCGTGGAACGGAGATTATCACCTGGATATCAATGTGCAAATGAATTACTGGTTGGCGGAGAATACTAATTTGGGAGATATACATAAACCCCTGATTGAGTTTACAAAATTTTTGGTGGCGCCAGGACAAAAAACTGCAAAAGCATATTATAACAGCACGGGATGGGTGGCACACGTAATTGCAAACCCCTGGGGTTTTACTGCTCCAGGCGAGCATGCCTCATGGGGTTCGGTACTTTCGGGTGGAGCATGGTTAAGCAGTCATTTGTGGCAACATTATTTATATAACCCAAACAAAAAGACTTTAGCTGAGATTTATCCGGTACTAAAAGGGGCAACAAAATTTTATACCGATATTTTAATTGAAGATCCGCTAACAAAGTGGCTGGTAACAGCGCCTTCCAACTCTCCAGAAAATTCTTATAAAACCGAGGAAGGTTTTGAAGGGCAAACCACGATGGGTCCAACTATGGATATGCAGATTGGGAGAGAAATGATGAACAATACTATTGCTGCGGCTAAGTTATTAGGTATAGATAAGAGTTGGACAGATAGTTTGCAGCAGCTAAAAGGCCGGTTAGCTCCTAATCAGATCAGTAAAAAAACAGGCGGGATACAAGAGTGGATCAGAGATTATGAAGATCCTGAGGTAACACATCGCCATGTTTCGCATTTGTATGGTTTGTATCCCTACGATGAAATTACTCAACTTGAAACACCCTTATTGATGACTGCAGCAAAAAAAACTTTGGAGAGAAGGGGGGATGGAGGTACAGGTTGGTCGAGAGCATGGAAGGTGAATTTCTGGGCCAGACTAGGTGATGGTGACCATGCTTGGAAGGTGTTTAAAGCACTGCTGGCGCCTGCTGTTGCGGGAAGTGAGATTTCGATGACCAGTGGAGCAGGAACTTATGCAAATCTGTTTTGTGCGCACCCGCCATTTCAGATTGATGGAAATTTTGGCGGTACGGCAGCCATTGCTGAAATGTTGCTCCAAAGTAATGGCATTAACTCTGTGATCCGCTTATTACCTGCATTGCCAACAGATACTGATTGGAGCTCTGGTAATATAAAAGGAATGCGTGCAAGGAATGGCTTCGAGCTTAGTTTTAGCTGGAAGAGCAGCAAACTCACCAAAGCCGAAATMTTTTCCCTAAGCGGAGCTGAATGTTATATTCAATTACCTGCCGGTACTTCGGTTTACAGTAGCGCAGGGAAAAAGATAGCATTAAATACTAAAGTGGATAATCTGGTTAGCTTTAACACTGTTAAAGGAAGTAAATACGTTATAAAATAGGCTTAAAAAGGGGGTACACCTTCATCTAAAATTCTGTTCCATTCGGTGTGTCTTTTTAGGTATGTTACTACAAATGGACATAGAGGGATGAGTTTATAGTCGTTGTCTTCCAGGTAAGCTAATGTTTTCTCAACTATTGCAGTTGCAGTTCCCCTTCCTTTAAGTTCTTCGGGTGCTTCAGTATGGATCAGCCATATCTTTTTACCATGCTCCTTGTAATCTATAAAAGTCAGATAATTATCTGTTTTGAGCTCAAATCTATTTTTTTCTGAATTTTTTATCAGCGGTACATCGTTAAATTCTGCATTCATTTTTTGTTGTATTTAGAGTGATATATTCTACAACAATTTAATCAATAAAAATTTCATATTCTGCTTTTTAAGAAAATAATAATTGGTATTTAAAGTATTTATTCTAAATTTATAGAAGCAGACAAGTGAAAGCTTGTCTGTACAATTGAAACCAAATAGATATTGTATGTACCGTAGGCTTTTTTATTTACTGCTGACGTTTTTTGCTATTGTGTATATTATACAGGCATGTAACAGCTCATCTTCAAATCAGGTAGCCGAAGAACAGTTGCCTGATAGTATCAGTTACAATTTCAATGTCAGGCCAATTCTTTCTGATAAGTGCTTTATCTGTCACGGCCCCGATGCGAATAAACGACAAGCAGATTTAAGATTAGATATTGCTGAGGAAGCCTATAAGGCGTTAAAAGAAAATCCATCAGCGCATGCCCTTGTACCTTTTAAACCTAATGCATCTGAAGTGTTTTTAAGGATTTCCACAAAGGATACGGCATATATGATGCCTCCGAAGTCCTCAAATCTAAAATTGACTGCTAATGAGATTTCTATAATAGAGAAATGGATTAAGCAAGGAGCTAAATACGAAAAGCATTGGGCTTTTACTCCTCCTAAAGCTCCCCAAATGCCTAAGATTAAGGATGCTAAATGGGTGAAAAATGAGATAGATTATTTTGTGCTTGATAAACTGGAACATAAAGGAGTAGTACCTAACCCCGAAGCGGATAAGGAAAGGTTATTAAAGCGTGCTAGTCTTGACATTACCGGTTTGCCACCCTCTATTGAGATGATGGATAAATTTCTTGCTGATTCCAGTAGTAACGCATATGAGAAGGTTGTGGAGTCGCTACTATCAAGTCCAGCTTATGGGGAACGGATGGCATTGCACTGGTTAGATGTTGCCAGATATGCTGATTCTCACGGGTATCAGGATGATAATTACCGTAGTCAGTGGCCTTGGAGAGATTGGGTTATTCATGCTTTTAATGAAAATATGCCCTATAATCAATTTGTGACCTGGCAGCTTGCCGGAGATTTGATGCCAAATGCCTCGAAAGAACAGCTTTTGGCAACAGGTTTTAACAGGAATCATAAAATAACAGAAGAAGGTGGTGTAATTGATGAAGAATATAGGGTTGAGTATGTTACTGACCGCACCAATACTTTTGGGAAAGCCATTATAGGTGTTACGCTGGAATGTGCTCATTGTCATGATCATAAGTACGATCCATTTTCGCAAAAGGAATACTACCAGGTATTTGCTTTTTTTAACAATGTAAAAGAAGTAGGAATTGAGTCTGTTGTTGGCGGCCCGGAGACTTATGCAAAAAAACCGCTGATGGAAATTAGCAATGCTGATGTTAAAGAAATATTGAAGTTTGTAAATAAGCAGGATACGAATAAATTAATCGTATCAGTAATGGGTGATCAGGATACAGTTAGAAAAACCTATTTACTAAAAAGGGGTGTATATGATGCGCATGGTGAGGTGGTGGAAGCCGGAACGCCTAAATCATTACTTTCATTTAGTGATAAATACCCTAAAAACAGACTTGGGTTAACGCAATGGTTATTCGATAAGAAAAATCCGCTTACTTCAAGAGTATTTGTAAATCAGGTATGGCAAGAGTTTTTTGGACGAGGTATTGTTAAAACTTCGGGAGATTTTGGGATGCAGGGAGAGTTACCTTCGCACCCCGAATTACTCGACTGGCTTGCGGTTGATTTTATGAACCATGGGTGGAACATCAAACGCCTTGTTAAGCAAATAGCATTGTCTGCAACCTATAGACAATCTGCTGTAGTCTCTCCGGAAAAACTGAAGACCGATCCGGATAACATTCTTTTGGCAAGAGCGCCGCGTTATCGTATCCCTGCTGAACTTGTCAGAGATGTGGTGCTTTCCAGTAGTGGGTTGTTAGTGAATACAATAGGAGGGCCAAGTGTTAAGCCTTACCAGCCACCAGGCCTTTGGGAAGGAGCTACATCAGGTAGAGGTTTATTGGCTACATACAGACAAGATCATAACGAGAGTTTGTATCGGAGAGGTATGTATACTTTCATTAAAAGAACTGTTCCACCTCCTGTAATGGGAATTTTTGATGCCAGTAACAGAGACCAGTGTGAAGTTAAAAGATTAAAAACGAATACCCCGCTTCAGGCATTGGCGATGATGAATGACCCCACAGTATTAGAGGCTTCGCGTGTTTTGGCCGATAAGTTATTACAAGATAAAGGAACATCAGAAGCAAGGATCAGCAAGGCATTTAGAAGGATAGTTTGTAGAAAACCTAAGGATAAAGAAATAAAGCTGTTGGCCTCCTATTACGCCGATCAATTGAAGGTATTTAAACAAAAATCAAATGCGGAGAAAGTTTTGGCAGTAGGCGAGTACCCTCTCTCTCAGAAAACCAATAAAACTGAACTTGCCGCAATGATGGAAGTAATAGCAGCAATATATAATTTAGAAGAAACCATTACAAAATCCTGATTTATGGAAAAGAATATTTTGGAGCATGGACTTAATTTTAACAGACGTCGTTTCCTTTCAAAATTAAGTTTGGGTTTAGGGAGTGTTGCACTGGGATCGTTACTAATTCCGGATCTGTTTACCGGCAGTTTTGAAGAGGCAGGACTTCCTCCCGGTATTCCTGATTTTGCTCCTAAAGCTAAAAGAGTAATTTATCTGTTTCAGAACGGTGCTCCTTCACAATTGGAGTCTTTTGATTATAAGCCTAAGCTTAGAGAAATGATGGGGCAGGAGCTTCCGGCATCCATTAGAGCAGGTCAACGCCTTACAGGTATGACGGCTAATCAATCTTCTTTCCCTTTGGTAGGTTCATATTATGATTTTAAGCAATACGGTGAGTCGAGAGCATGGATTAGTGACTTGTTCCCTCATACTGCAAAGGTTGTCGATGATATTTGTATCATCAGATCTATGTTTACCGAAGCGATAAATCATGATCCGGCATTAACTTTTTTTCAAACCGGGGCGCAACAGGGAAACAGACCAAGTATGGGTGCATGGCTTAGTTATGGCTTAGGTAGCGAAAATAAAAATCTGCCAGCATTTACTGTATTGTTGTCGCGGGGTAAAGGTAATGGGCAGGGGGTATACTCAAAACTGTGGACTAATGGATTTCTGGATTCCACGCACCAGGGTGTTCAATTTAGCAGTGGCGAAGATCCGGTACTTTATTTAAAAGACCCGGAAGGATTGAACAGATTTGAGAGAAGAAAGATGCTCGATAAATTGGCTGAGCTGAATGAGATGTCGTACCAGGAATTTGGTGACCCGGAGATAAATGCCAAGGTACAACAATACGAAATGGCCTATCGAATGCAGACTGCTGTACCTGAAATCACCGATCTTTCTAAAGAACCAGACGATATTATAAAACTTTACGGACCTGATTGTTTGGTTCCGGGAACTTTTGCTGCGAATTGTTTGCTGGCACGTAAGCTAAGTGAAAACGGGGTGCGTTTTGTGCAATTGTATCATCAGGGATGGGATCAGCATGGCAATCTGCCAAATGAGATGGCAGGGCAAGCTAAAGACGTAGACCAGGCATCGGCAGCATTAATAACTGATTTGAAACAGAGAGGATTGCTTGATGAAACATTGGTGATATGGGGAGGTGAATTTGGCCGCACTAATTATAGTCAGGGCGCAATGACCAAGGATAACTATGGTCGCGATCATCATCCACGCTGTTTTAGCATTTGGATGGCTGGGGGTGGAATTAAGCCGGGTATAGTATATGGTGAATCTGACGAGTTTGGATACAACATTGTAAAAGATCCTGTTCATGTGAACGATTTTCATGCAACAGTTCTTCATCAGCTTGGGCTAAACCATGAAAAACTTACGTTTAAACATTTAGGCCGTCGCTACAGATTAACAGATGTAGCCGGCAAAGTAATTAATGACATTATAGTATAAAGAATATTTTATGAAAAGAAGAGAATTTTTAAAACATACAACCGCAGTTTCTGCCGGATTTTTTATTATGAAAGATACATTAGCAAAATCAAAAGAACCTGTGTATGGTCACAACAACATGCGCTATACGATGGATGCAAAGTGGGGGCAATTAAACCCTGCAAAGAATCCGGTAAATGATTGTCATGAAATGGTGCAGGATAAAAAAGGCCGGATTATTTTATTGACAAATGAGACCAAAAATAATGTACTGATCTATAATAAATCGGGCAAACTGTTAGATTCCTGGGGTCACGAATTTCCTGGGGCACATGGATTAACACTCACCAGAGAGGGCAGTAAAGAATTTCTTTTTATTACCGATACAAACAGACATCAGGTATATAAGACTACCTTGGATGGAAAAATACTGATGACACTTGATTGTCCGATGGAAACAGGGCTGTACAAAAAAAATGAAGAATATGTACCAACCGAAGTAGCAGTTGCAGACAATGGTGATTTCTTTATTGCAGATGGTTATGGATTGCAGTATGTTCTGCATTATAATGCTGAGGGTAAATTGTTGAGTTATTTTGGCGGAAAAGGTGCCGAAACCAAACATCTGGATAATGCGCATGGGGTTTGTATTGATAAAAGACAGGGTGAAGCATCATTGCTGGTTACAGATCGTACACGCAATTGCTTTAAACGCTTTGATATGGCAGGGAATTTAAAAGAGATAATTGTGCTTCCTGGTGCTTGTGTTTGCAGGCCGGTTATTAAAAATGATTATTTGTATGCTGCGGTGCTAAGATCACCGGATCTGAATAAGGAGAATAGTGGCTTTGTTACTATTTTGGATAAGGATAATAAGGTAGTGTCAAATATTGGTGGTTCAGCACCGACTTATACGGATGGTATATTGCAACCAATGTCGCAGGCAGAGAAGATTTTTCTGAATCCACATGATGTATGTGTAGATGACGACGACAACCTTTATGTAGCCCAGTGGGCATCGGGCAAAGTATATCCATATAAATTTACCCGTGCATAATTTTTTATGAGAATTACGCTTAAAGGTTTTACTGAAAATGCATTATTTGCGTTAAACATCTTTATTGTCTTTTTACTGGTATTTGGAGATAAGATTTCTGTGCCGTATTGGTTACAGCCATTAGGTAGGCTGCATCCTATGATTCTKCATTTTCCTATAGTACTTTTGCTGTTAGCGATGCTTCTGGAATTCTTTCGCTTTAAGGAGGCATACACCGGAGAAAAGTTATATCAGAATTTCACTACCGGGTTATTGTTAACCGGAGTTTTATTGTCTGCAGTAACTGTTGTTATGGGATTATTCCTGTCAAAAGAAGAAGGCTATAGCGGTGATACTTTGCAATGGCACAAGTGGACAGGAGTAAGCATTGTTTTTATTTCTTCAATTATATATTGGTCCAGAAACTCTTCCTGGTATAAAGCACCCGTAGCAAAAGCAGGTGCTGTTATTACCATTTTATGTTTAATTGTTACCGGCCATTATGGAGCTACATTAACTCATGGAGATAATTTTGTTCTGGCAGCCGTAATGCCAGAAAAAGAAAAGGTTCCAGTAGATAAGGCAGTCATATTTGATGATGTGATCATGCCCATATTTAATGAAAAGTGTTTGAGTTGCCATAATTTAGAAAAAGCAAAGGGCAGTTTAATCTTGGCAGATGCTAAATCTATGTTTAAGGGCGGAAAGAACGGTAAATTATTTGTGCCTGGGAAACCTGAAATAAGTTTGCTGCTGGAACGAATACATCTGCCTGCAGATGATAAAAAGCACATGCCCCCTAAGAGTAAATCTCAGTTAACGAGTGAGGAAATTGCCATTTTAGCTTTATGGATAAAGGGTAATGCTGATTTAAAGAAGAAAGTTTTAGATCTGCCAAAAAACGATTCTTTGAGAGTACTGTCCGCGTCATTGTTGGGGCCTGTAACATCTGTCGAAGAAAATTATGATTTTGGAGCAGCAGATGAGGCAACGGTGAAGAAGCTAAATAACAATTACAGAGTGATTTACGCGCTCGATAAAATATCGCCAGCCTTAGAAGTAAATGTTTATAATAGAAGTATTTATAAGCCTGAAGCTATAAAAGAACTGATGCCTGTTAAAAAGCAGATTGTATCCTTAAATTTGAATAATTTACCCATTAAAGATGAGGAATTAAAGACAATAGGGGCGTTTGAAAATCTGCGGAAGATAAATTTAAATTTTACGGATATTAAGGGCGATGGGCTTAAGTACTTAAAATCCTTAAATCATTTAAATGCATTATCCTTATCAGGAACAAAGGTTAATTTTAACTTTGTTAAGCAGCTTGTGAGTATGAAAAGCCTTAAAGAGCTGACCTTGTGGAACACTGGTTTAAATGAAGGCGAGATAGGCCAATTACAGAAAATGAATAAGGAGCTGGCTATAATAGGCGGTTTTAAAGATGATGGCAAGAGTCCGGTTAAATTAAATCAGCCCCGGTTGAGTACAGACATTTCTATTTTTAAAAATTCGTTGACCCTTCAGGTAAAACACCCTGTAAACGGAGTGCAAATCAGGTACACCACAGATGGTTCAGAACCTGATAGTCTTAAGTCACCTTTATATGATAAAGAAATTGTTATTAAGGAAACCACTACGCTAAAAGCAAAAGCATATAAAGCTGGTTGGTATAGCAGCGACGCAATAGTTTTTAACTTTTACCAAAGCAATTATAAGCCTGATAGTATTGCTTTTTTAATGCAGCCAAATGAAAAGTACAGGTCTGATGGAACAAAGATATTGGTCGACAATCAGCTGGGTGATTTTGATATTAATACAGGTAAATGGATTGGTTTTAGAGAAAATAACATGGAGACCATCATGTTTTTTAAGCAGGCTATTTCTTTAAAATCGGTAACACTAAATGTAATGAGACAAATCTCTGCATATATTTTACTTCCACAGGAGGTTGAGATTTGGGGTGGTGCAGATAAGAAAAGTCTTCGCTTATTAAAGGTAATAAAAAATCAAATGCCGCTTAAAGATGAAGGGAATGCACTTGTAAAGTTAGATGCAAAATTTGAACCACGAAGTGTCTCATGTTTAAAGATAGTGGGGAAAAACTTTAAGAAACTACCTCAGTGGCATCCAGGAAAGGGCGAGCCAGCATGGATATTTATTGATGAGGTATTCTTGAACTAAGCCATTTTACCAGTTCAACTGCACCATTGTAGTTTTCGTATGTTGAGGGAATGCGGGTTCCATCAACATATTCATTATAAATCCATGGGTCGCCAAGGGCAAAAACAGTACCCTTACCGTATTTTGCAGTAGCCATGATAACATCGTTCTGTTCTGTTACTAAAGCCTGGGCAGGTGGGTTCAATTGAAGAATTGAAAGTTCTTTTATGTAGAATTTTTTGGAGGCAGTAAACACCTCATTTCCGAACGGAATATTTACGGTTCCTGTTTCATAATTTTTTCCTTTCACCATGTTTCGGCTTTTATTGGAAAAGTTAATGCCGAAATTTTCTGCGAGGATATTTAACTGCGTAAGGTTAGTGTTGGCACTATCGTTGGCTAATAAGACCAGTACTCCTCCGGCTTTTACCCATTTGGTAATTGCTTTTATATGATCTTTGTTAATGTAATTTGGGTTAGGGTTTTCCTTAGTATTATCCGGATCTACAATGATATATACATCGTTGCCCTTTAAGGATTTAAGTGTTGGCCCGTTGTCAAGATTTTTGATCTGAAATCCATTCTTTTTAAAAATATCTCCAAGTATAGAATAGCCATTTAGTGTTTGGTCCTCCCAAGTGTAATGAAACCTGATTTCATTTCCATCTTTGTTCTTTTTTGTTTCATGATTGAAAAAATTATCAAGCGTAACTACCTTATCCCGTTGTGCATTTGAAATAGATACGGAGCTGAAAAGTATCATCAAACTAAAACCAAAATTCTTTAATCTCATTTTTATATTATTTGTTCTTGTTATATTTTATCCACGGTCCCTTTTCCGGTTTCCGGTGAACCTTTCATAAATTCCTGCCAATTTTCAGGCAAGTGTTCGCCAGCGAAGTGAATATGTGTATGCGGTGCACGGAAAGATAAACATTTTTCAAGATGAAAAACCCTGCGTACCTGAATATGCTAATACGGTTGATTACTTAGCTAATAGTGGCAATAGATTAGCTCTAAGTATTACTCAAATTGCACTTGCAATCAAGAATGAATAATTTACAATAGGATTAAGAAAATAAAGAACCATGAAGAGAAATCTTATTCATACCATGGTGCTCACAACTTGTATGGGTATCATTCAATCATTTAGTTATGCTCAACAGGGCGCGTTGCCTAAACAAGCAGATCGTTGGAGCATTGAGGACAATGGCAGTATAAGCTGGTCCATTAAAAATGAATTGCCGCATACTGATCATATTGAGATGGCGGGAGAAAAGGTAGCACTATGGGTTGAGTATGGTTTAGATAGCAACAGAAAATCGAAGATTAGCAGAACAGTTGTATTTCCAACTTTTAGAATGTTGCCTGATGGGACAAGAACACATATTTCTTATTCTTTTCAGGATAATGAACTGCCAAGGTTTTATATAAACAACAGGTTATTAGATTTTTCTATTGAGAAAAGTGGCAAATCTGGCACATTAGGTTATAGTATTAAAAAGATAAATCATAAAGGGATTATGAAGGTTTCTGCCGAAACAGGTATGCCTGTTTTAACGGAAATAGAAAGAGAGCTTTTTCCTTCTGTGGATAGGCCTATGGCTATTGAGAAATTTATTTTTACTAATAAATCAGATAAAGACCAAACCATTTCAATGGAATATTTAAGACGTGAAGTAAGAACAGATCCTTCTAAAAGTAAAGTACAATCTCATTCGGTAATAATGGGTACAATAGGAGAAGGCAGCCGCCTTTTGAAAGCTGGTAAATCAATAACCTTTGCCGTTTATTATCTCGCAACAGATACACCACAAAATATAGAGGCCATTAATCCTGATCTGGAAGAACAAAAAAGGGTAGAAAGGATCGCTGAGATTCAGGCGCCACTTAAACTAGAAACTCCTGATGATATACTTAATACAGCATTTGAGTTTGCTAAACTAAGAGCTACGGAAAGTATTTATAAAACAAAGGGCGGCTATATGCATGGACCGGGTGGTTTGGCTTATTATGCTGCAATATGGGCTAATGATCAGGCAGAATATGTTAACCCATTCTTTGCATTTTTGGGAGACAGGGTTGGCAATCAGTCCGCAATGAATTCTTATCGTTGGTTTGCAAAATATATGAATCCGGATTATAAGCCAATTCCAAGTTCTATTGTTGCTGAAGGGKATGCGGTATGGAAAGGCGCTGGAGATAGAGGGGACCAGGCAATGATAGCTTATGGCGCATCACGCTATGCTTTGGCGAATGGAAACATAGACTCAGCACGCGTATTGTGGCCCTTGATTGAATGGTGCCTGGAATTTAGCAGAAGAAAAATGAATAATGAGGGGGTGGTGAATTCTGATAAAGATGAACTTGAGGGGCGTTTTCCTGCCGGGAAAGCAAATCTGGCCACAAATACCTTATACTATGATGCGTTGCGATCTGCAACGCTACTAGGGAAGCTACTGAGCAAGCCGAAGACACAAATAGACGGGTATCGTAAACAGGCAGATGCATTGAAAATCAATATTGAAAAGTATTTTGGTGGGAATGTTGAAGGTTACGAGACCTATAAATATTACGAAGGGAATGATGTGCTACGTGCATGGATATGTTTGCCGCTTACCGTAGGAATATTTGATAGAAAAAAGGGAACGATCGATGCCCTGTTTTCTCCACGTTTGTGGACTGCTGATGGACTAGCCACACAGGCCGGTAAAGAAACCTTCTGGGATCGTTCTACACTTTACGCATTAAGAGGAGTTCTTGAAGCCGGAGACACTGAAAAAGCGATGGATTTTATAAAATATTATTCGAGAAGGAGGTTACTTGGCAATCATGTTCCATATCCCGTGGAGGCATATCCTGAAGGCAACCAACGCCATTTGTCTGCAGAAAGTGGTTTGTATTGTAGAATATTTACTGAAGGACTTTTTGGCATACGACCTATTGGATTTAATAGCTTTAATTGCGCACCAAGAATGCCAAAGGCATGGAACAAGTTTGCGTTGCGAAATATCCACTCTTTTGGAAATGTATTCGATCTGGAAATATCAAGAGCCGGAAAAGATAAACTGGCAATTGTGGTCAAGAAAGCCGGTAAGGTAAACAAATATCAAGTAAAAGTAGGTGCAACTCAATTGATCAAGTTATAATTATAAACTTTTAATCCGTCATGAATAAATCCATTCTGTTTTTTAGTATTCTGCTTGTCTCTTTTAGGTTAATATCTTTCGGACAATCCGAAAAACAGATTATTGTAGATACTAAAAATGCGTCGCTTGTTTTTACTGTTGGTAATAATAATAAACTTTATCAGAGTTATTTGGGTCAGAAGCTAAATAGTTCAGTTGATGAGGGTTTGCTAAGATCTACGCGCAGGGAAGCTTATATAGGAGCTGGAATGGGTGATTTGTTTGAGCCGGCTATAAGAATTGTCCATGCTGATGGAAACCCATCACTTGATTTAAAATACGTAACCGATAAAACAGAAAAGGATGATAATGTAACGGCTACCACAATTACGCTTAAAGATCCGCAATATGCTATTGAAGTAGTGCTTCATTTTACTGCTTATAAAAATGAAGACATCATTAAGCAATGGACAACTATAAAACACAATGAGAAGAAACCCATAACACTCACAAACTATGCTTCTTCAATGCTTCATTTTGATGCCTCTAAGTATTGGCTTAGCCAATTTGATGGGGATTATATGACCGAAATGAGAATGAAAGAAACACCGCTTACAACAGGTATCAAAATTCTGGATAGTAAACTGGGGACACGTGCTCAAATGTATCGTGCTCCGGCATTTTTTCTTTCATTGAATAAACTTGCAGACGAAAACAGCGGTGAATTGATTGCCGGGACATTGGCATGGTCGGGTAATTTTCAATGCTCTTTTGAAATAGATCAGCAGAATTCATTACGTATGGTTACCGGTATGAATCCTTACGCGTCAGAATATAAATTGTTGCCTGGTAAAACGTTCGAAACTCCTGCTTTTATATTTACCTATTCTAATAAAGGCAAGGGGACGGCCAGCAGAAATTTACATAGATGGGCAAGAAGGTATGGTGTGTTGGATGGAGACAAGCCGAAACTAACATTATTGAATAATTGGGAAGCTACTCACATGGATTTTAACCAGGATATTTTGGTTGAGTTATTTGATGGGGCAGATAAGTTAGGTGTGGATCTGTTTTTACTGGATGATGGGTGGTTTGGCAATAAATATCCGCGCGATGCTGATAAAACTGCATTAGGAGACTGGCAGGTAGATAAGAAAAAATTGCCTGGCGGTTTAGGCTTTCTTACAAAAGAAGCAACTGCAAAAGGGCTAAAGTTTGGAATTTGGATAGAACCGGAAATGGTGAGCCCGAAAAGTGAGTTGTATGAAAAACATCCTGACTGGATTTTGAAATTACCAAACAGAGAGGAAGCTTATTCCCGTAATCAATTGGTATTGGATCTGATTAACCCTAAAGTGCAGGATTTTGTATTCCATATGGTTGATGACCTGGTTTCAAAGAATCCTGGTATTGCTTTTATAAAATGGGATTGCAATAGAATGATGACAAATACATATTCGCCATATCTTAAAGAGAATCAGGGAAATTTATTTATTGATTATACCAAAAGTTTGTATGATATTTTAGAGCGGATAAGAAGAAAACATCCTCATTTGCCCATTATGCTTTGTGCAGGTGGAGGTGGTAGGGTTGATTATGGTGGATTAAAGTATTTTACAGAATTTTGGCCTAGCGATAATACTGATGGGCTGGAACGCATTTTTATTCAATGGGGTTATCTTAACTTTTTTCCATCTGTAGCGGTTTCAAGCCATGTAACTTCTATGGGTAAACAGTCGCTTAAGTTTCGTACGGATGTTGCAATGATGGGCAAACTTGGGTACGATATTCGGGTGAAAAATTTGACTGATGCAGAAATTATATTTAGCAATGAAGCGGTTAAAAATTATAAACGCATTAGCAATGTAATTTGGTTTGGAGATTTGTATCGACTGATTTCACCTTATGAGGAAAACAGAGCGGTTATGATGTATGTGAGTGAGGATAAAAATAAAGCAGTTTTGTTTAATTACCTCCTCAATTTCAGACGTAAAGAGTATATGGGAAGAGTTACTTTAGAAGGGCTTGATCCGTTAAAACAATATAAAATTAAGGAGATTAATCTGTTGCCAGATACAAAATCAACACATCCGGATAACGATAAAGTTTATAGTGGAGACTATCTGATGAAGGTTGGGTTAAATCTTTCTCCAGGGAAGATCACTCCATTAAGCAGTTCTGTTTTTGAAATTGTAGCAATGAACTAGCTTCCAGGGCTTATCTAAATGACAATCTGGTTGAAGAATATGCTAACGCAACAGACAAAAATGCGGGCAAATTTCTCTTCATTAGACTAATCAAATATTTAAACCTAAACAATCTTAAACCATGATTAGTAGAGCATTTTCTATTCAGTGGTGCCTTCTGGTGCTTCTGTTATGCTGCTGTAGTTTTGATGGCTTTTCCTCCTTCCAGCAATTTATTGTTAAAGGAAAAGTATCGGATGCCAGCGGCGGCTTACCTAGTGTAAGTGTTAAATTAAAAGGTACTTCAACAACCACCAGTACCGATGTAAATGGAAACTATTCCATCACAATTCCTAATGGCTCAGGAACCCTGGTATTTTCTTCCGTGGGTTTTGCAGTTCAGGAAATACCTGTTGCTGATCGGTCAACAATTAATGTAACTCTTGTAACCGAAGATAAAACATTAAGCGAAATTGTTGTGGTAGGTTATGGAACACAAAAGAAATCGGATATAACAGGATCCATTGTTTCTATTAATGAAAAGTCATTAAGAGAGGTGCCTGTTGCCAATTTATCTCAAGCGCTGCAAGGCAGGGGTTCCGGTATAGATATCCAGAAGGGAAGTGGTAATAGTAAACCTGGAACTGCACCTGTTATCAGGATAAGAGGTGCCAGGTCAATCGGAGCTGATAATGACCCGCTTTTTGTAGTTGATGGTATACCTTATAATGGAAATATTAATGATATAAATCCAGACGACGTAGTGTCTGTAGAAGTGTTGAAAGATGCATCATCTACCGCTATTTATGGGTCAAGAGGAGCTAACGGAGTAATTCTGGTAACTACCAAAAGAGGAAAAGAAGGGGCGCCAGTAGTAACTTACAGTGGTTACGCCGGAGTAACTAAGAATTTGGGCAAGATTGACGTGATGGATGGTAAGCAGTTTGAAATGCTAAAAAGATGGGCTGTAGTTAACGGTAATTTCGACAAGAATAACAAGCCTATTTTTACCGGAATTGATGATCCAAAAATATTAACTAGTGGTATTTTCTCTGCAGAGGAACTAGACGGCATTGCAAGTGGACGAAGCACTGATTGGCAGGACCTGATATATAAAAATGGAATAAAGACCAATCATCAGGTAGGTGTTTCAGGTGGGACAGAAAAAACGCAGTATTCCGTTTCGGGGGGATATTTTAATGAAACGGGCATTTATCCCGGACAAGCTTATGAACGATATAGTGTGAAATTGAGCGTTGATCAGCAGTTGGGTAAATATTTTAAGGTAGGATTAAACTCCTTAAATTCATTTAATACCACCAAGGGAGAAGGAGCGAATCCAATGGGACAGGTTCTGCGGGCAAGCCCATTGGCTACGCCATATGATGCCGATGGTAAGTTATATGGATTTGTGCCGGGCAGTGCCAATCAGGTATGGAATCCACTTGGAGACTTTGTTGAAGGAGCCAAAGTAGAAAACAGAAAAAGATATGGAACTTTTACAACACTTTATTTAGAAGCAGCAATAGCTGATGGTTTGAAGTACAGGTTTAATGCAGGCGCTGAGGTGAAATCTGATGTTTACGGTAACTTCTTTGCCAGTGCTACTTCTGATAATTTGGGCGGATTGTCTAAGTCAAATAATAAAACAGGCTTCCGTTCTAATTATACCTTAGAGAATATTTTAACTTACGATAAGGTGATTGCTGAAGATCATAAGTTGAATTTTACCGGATTGTTTAGTTATCAGCAATCACAGAATCAATCAAATTCATTTAGTAATAATGACCTTCTGGCCGATAACCTTTGGTATTACAACCCGGCTTTGGGCTCGAATCTGGTTGGTAGCGGTAGTTACTCCAAATGGTCAATCATTTCTTATATGGGAAGGATTAACTATGGATTTAAAGATAAATACTTATTAACCTTAACTATGCGCTCGGATGGTTCATCGAGACTTGCTCCCGGAGGTAAATATAAAGTGTTTCCATCTGCTGCTGCGGGATGGAATATCATTCAGGAAAATTTCATGAAGGACTCAAAGGTATTTACAAATTTAAAACTGAGAGCTAGTTACGGTGTTGTTGGAAATACATCCATAGATCCTTATGAAACCCTGGGTAGTTTATCTGGAGCAGTTTATAATTTTGGTGATAAGACTACAACTGGCTTATACCTTTCTAACGTTCCTAATCCAAATTTAACGTGGGAAAATACCGCTACTGCTAACATCGGTTTAGATTTTGGTATTTTAAACAATCGGATTACAGGATCAATTGAGGCTTATAAAGTTTATACCGATAAATTGTTGCTGCCTCAGGATCTTCCATTTACTTCCGGAATACCAAATGCGATAGTAACCAATGTAGGGAAATCCGAGAACAAAGGCTTTGAATTTCAGGTGAGCACTGTGAATTTTAACGGTGATGGTAAAGATAAATTTAGCTGGAGCACAGATTTTAATGTTTTTGTTAATAGAGGGAAAATTACCCAGTTACAAGACGGCGTAATTAATGATATAGCTAATGGACGTTTTGTAGGGCAGCCAATTGGTGTAATTTATGATGATAAAAGAGTTGGAATATGGCAAAATACACCGGCTGATAGTGCATTAGCATTGGCTTACGGATTAACTGTCAAACAAGGTTCGAGTTCTGTAATAGGTAATATTAGAATTGCAGATGTGAACGGTGATGGGAAAATCAATGCTGATGATAAGACGTTTATTGGGTCTAGTGAGCCCGACTGGTCTGGGGGTATTACAAACAGATTTGCGTATAAAAACTTAGATTTTACGGTAGTGGCTTTTGGAAGATTTGGAAGTACCATTATTAGCAGTGTTCATAATAGTGGGTTTGCCAATACTTTTCAAGGAAATTATAACAACCTGGATGTTAATTATTGGACACCAACCAACCATGAAAATTTCTGGCCCAAGCCTAATGCTGCCGCAACAAACACACCTAATAGAGGAGTATTAGGGTACTTTGATGGTACGTTTGTTAAGATCAGAAGCATGACGCTTGGATATAATCTGCCTACAGCTCTTGCTGCTAAAATTGGAGGTAAAACTTTGAGGGTTTACGCTTCTGCCAATGATGCTTTTATTCTTTTTTCAAAGTACAGGAATGTTTATAAAGGCATAGATCCGGAGGCTCTTAATGGAGGAAATAATAAGGGGTCAGTTGGTGTTGATACACCTGCAACTTATTCAATTGTGTTTGGTTTAAACATGACCTTATAATTTTTACAATAAATTATATACTAATGAAAAATATATACATAATATTGGCTTGTTTCTGCCTGGCAGTTACAGGCGGATGTAAAAAAGCTTTAATAGAAGAGCCACATTCAACACTAACGCCAGATTTTTTCTCTACGGCCCAGGGTTTTCAGAAGGGACTTGATGCGGCTTATGCAGGTACCCGCTCTTTCTGGGGGAACCAAAACCTATTCACTATGACGGTGATTGGTACGGATGAGTTTTACACAGGTAAAGATGGAAACAACAACATCAATAAATACAATAGTAATTACAATACTGAAAATGGAACTGTCTCCGCAATTTGGAAAGACTGTTATGTTAATATTAATACCTGTAATGGTGTAATTGATAATGCAGTTAAGGTTACTGGGGTTGCAGATGATCTTAAAAATAGAATTGTGGCAGAAGCTAAGTTTTTACGGGCAAATTACTATTTTATCCTTGTGCAATTTTGGGGTGATGTTACTTTGAATAAAAATTTCCAAAGTACACCTACAACTTCTGCATCCCGTCAGCCTTTAGCTGAGGTATACGATTTTATTGTTCAGGATCTTAAAGATGTACTTGCAGAGCCAACTTTATTTGCCGGTCCTAAGTCAAGCGGGGCTTTGCCAGGACAGGCTAATAAAGCTGCTGCTATGCACTTATTGGCTAAAGTATATTTAACCAGAGCTGGCTCATCTGCTAAAAAAGCAGATGATTATACAAATGCTTATACCTCTGCAATGCAGGTAATCAATACAAGTGGGGCCACATTGCTCCCTGATTTTGCTAGTGTTTATGCAGAAGGAAATGAGAATAGTAATGAAGTATTGTGGACAGTACAGCATACCTCAAATTTGGCATATAATGGGCCGAATAATAGTGGTGGGGCAGATAACGTACTAAACCATATGTGGGTACCACAATATGAGCTTCGTCCGGGAATGAAACGCGATGTGTTTTATGGAAGGCCCTATATTCGTTGTGTTCCTACAGCATGGTTAACAAATGAAGCTTTTGCAGAGCGCGTAAATGACACCCGATATGCAAAAACTTTTCAAACCGTTTGGCTGTGTAATAATGCCGCGTCCATTCCCAAGTGGGAAAATCCGCTTCCGCCAGGAGCACCTGCAAATGCTGTAGTAGGGCAACCTAAGTTTGCCTTAGGCGATACTGCGATATTTATGCCTGGGTATGATGTTAGTGATGCTAAAATAGCAGCATCCAGATATTTACTGATACCTCCACGTAAGTATGATAATACTTTATCGCCTTATATGAAAAAATATAATGACACTAAACGCGCAGATTTAAACTATCCCTCGATTAGACCTGTTATTGTATATCGCTTAGCCGAAACCCATTTGATTGCAGCAGAAGCAGCATTTATGGGCGGTGCAGCGGCTTCAGAAGCGGTTAATCATATCAATATTATCAGAAGGCGGGCTGCGTTCCCAAATCCAAATCCTTCTGTAATGGATGTTGCTTCAATTCCTTCACTTGATTTTATTTTAGATGAGCGTTCGAGGGAATTATGTGGAGAGAATGTTAGGTGGTGGGATCTTGTAAGAACCGGTAAATTAATTGATAGGGTGAAAACTAAAAATTATAATCCGGAAGCAGGAGCAAATATTATGGATTTCCATGTGCTTAGACCTATTCCTCAGGATCAGATTGATGCTACAACTACAGGCCCGAAATACCCGCAAAACCCGGGATGGTTTTAGCAGATTATACTTAATAGCTATATTTAATTAGAGATAATGATTAGAATGATTAAAGTGAAATTATTGGTTAGTTTATGTGTGTTGGCGGCTTTTACAAGTTTTGTAAGGGCTGCCGACTTTAACATCATCAAATATGGTGCTGTTGGAGATGGGGTAACCTTAAATACCAATGCTATTCAACGAGCAATTGATGAATGCTATAAATCGGGTGGTGGAAGTGTAATCTTTCCTGAAGGCAAATTCTTATCAGGAACTATCGTTATTAAGGATAATGTAACAATCAGTTTTCAAAAGAACGCTGTTTTGCTAGGGAGTATAGATCTTAAAGATTATAAAAATATTGACCCTTTTACTGAGGGACTGGGTATTGATGTTGGATGGGCTTTACTTGTAGCTGTTGATGCCAAAAACATTGGAGTTACAGGTGAAGGGACAATTGATGGTCAGGGGTCTGCGATTAAAGCAAAACACATACTTACTGATACCCGGCCCGAAGGACAACGATGGGGGATGAGGCCTTTTCTTTTACGAATTGTACGTTGTACTGGCGTAAATGTTAAAGGCGTAACTTTAAAATATGCAGGGGCATGGACTTCTCACTACTTTCAGAGCAGACAGATAAATATTGAAAATGTAAAGATCCAAAGTGTGGGTGTTGCCCATAATGATGGTATCGGTATTGATGGCTGTCAGGATGTTGTAATTAAAGATTGTGATGTAGTAAGTGGAGATGATGCACTGGTGTTTAAAACCACATCAAGTAAAATGGCCTGTAAGAATATTGTGGTGACAGGTTTAAGACTTAAAAGCAATCAGGCGGGAATTAAAATGGGAACCGAATCCATGGCAGCTTTCGAGAATATTAAAATTTCAAATTGTCATATCTATGAAACTAGAAATGGAGGCATTAAGCTGCTTACCGTTGATGGTGCGCATTTACGAAATATTGAAATATCAGATATAACCATGGAAGAAGTTAGGACCCCAATGTTATTTCGTCTTGGATCGCGATTAAGTGTGTTCCGCAAAGATGCTGATACAAAACAGCAAACAGGTACTTTTGAAAATGTTGTAATTAAAAATGTTAAAGTCAAAGCATCTGCCGATGCGCAATTAATGCCTCCAACAGGTATTTTGATCACAGGCATTCCCGGACATTACATCACTGGTTTAACGCTTGAGAATATAGAAATTAGTTTGGCCGGAGGCGGAACTGCAGCTCATGGCAGGCAAGCAGTACCCGAAGCAATTGATCAATATCCCGAAGTTAAAACATTTGGTCCGCGGGTTCCCGCATACGGTATTTGGGCAAGGCATGTTAAGGGATTGAAGCTTATTAATGTTAAGTTTAATCTTTCTGGAAATGACCTGAGACCAGCCTTAGTTTGTGAGGATGGAAGTGATTTGGAGGTTAACAATTGGAATCTTCCGGATACTAAAGGAGGAGAGTCGATTATCCGCTTGGAAAATGTAAAAACAGCACTGGTAAAAAATGTTACTGTTAAAGGGAGAGCAAAAGCACTTGTTCGTGTTGAAGGAACAGCAAGCACTAATGTAAAAGTGATTGGAAATAAATCGTCAGGAATATCAAAAGAATTAGAAATCATCAAAAAATAAATAGACTAACATGAATCAAAACCAAATTCTAAGCATAGCAGCTTTTATGTCCTGTTTTATGATTGTCGGACAGCCTAACGTAAAGGCACAATCAAAAGAAGCTAATTTAAAGAATTGGCCAAAAGGAACATCACCAAAGGAAATTGGAACAAGGGTAGCAAATCATTTCATAGTAACGCCGCATACGAATTTTAATAGACCAGGACCTCCAAAGGTGATTACTTATCCGGAAACCTGTGCCTGGTATGGTGCTTTGACTTTTGCAAAACAAAGTGGAAATAAAGAGATGCTTAAAAAGCTGGCGGATAGGTTCGAACCCCTTTTTGGCGAAGAAGCCAAAATGATTCCTGTACCTGATCATGTAGATTATACTGTATTTGGATCTGTTCCATTAGAGCTTTACATACAAACAAAAGATAAAAAATATCTCGATCTCGGGTTGTCAATTGCTGATAAACAATGGGCACCGCCAGAAGGCCCAAGAGTAAAACCCGAATCGCATGAGTTTTACAACCAGGGCTATACCTGGCAAACACGTTTATGGATAGATGATATGTATATGATCACCGCTGTTCAAGCCCAAGCGTATAGAGCCACTGGAGACGTAAAGTATATAGATAGGGCGGCTAAAGAGATGGTTTTTTATTTAGATAAGCTTCAGGAGCCTAATGGCTTGTTTTATCACGCGCCCGATGTTCCTTTTTTTTGGGGTAGAGGAGATGGCTGGATGGCTGTGGGTATGGCTGAATTGCTTAGGTCTATACCTAAAAACAATCCAAATTATGAACGCATTATGAAAGGCTATAAAAACATGATGGCTTCGTTGCTTAAATATCAGGCCGACAATGGAATGTGGCGTCAGTTAATCGATGACCCCGAGGCATGGGAAGAAACTTCATCAACGGCTATGTTTACTTTTGCAATGATTACAGGTGTGAAAAATGGCTGGCTGGATAAGGAAGTTTATGGGAAAGCTGCCCGTAAGGGCTGGCTTGGCTTAGTCACTTACATCAATGAGAATGATGAGGTAAGAGAAGTTTGTGAGGGTACAAATAAAAAGAACGACCGCCAGTATTATTTAGATCGCAAACGTAATATAGGCGACCTACATGGGCAAGCGCCAATACTGTGGTGTGCAACTGCATTATTACGCTAATTTAGATGAAAAATGCAGCGGAAAACGATAACTTTAAATAGCGAAAAGTTCTTCAAATAAATTACCAGATGAAAAAATCAGTATTAATTCCGGTTTTGTTAAGTGCAATGGTTTTTATTGCATTATATTCTTTCAAAGATATTTCAAATAGTCATTTAAAGGGCAACGGGCCAATACCTGATGCCGATAACGCAGGATTGAAGTTGCCAGAAGGTTTTGGCGCGTTAAAAGTGGCAGAGCTAGGGGCAAAAGCCAGACATCTGGTTGTTACCCCGCAAGGAGACATCTATGTTAAACTCGCCAGATCCAAAGAAGAAAAGGGGATTATTGTACTTCATGAGAGCAGCGATGGTAAGGCTCAGGTTACAGGTGGCTTTGGCAACTATGGAGGTACCGGAATTTACTTGAAAGATGGATACTTATATGCATCATCAAATCAGGAAGTATTTAGGTACAAGCTCGATGCACAAAATAAAGTAATTGACCCGAATAAACCCGAAAAGATCATTACAGGTTTAAAGGCCGGACGCCAGCATGAAACCAAATCACTTGTTTTAGATAATAATGGAAATGTTTATGTAAATATTGGCGTAAATTCAAATTCTTGTCAGGAACAAGATCGGGGGTTACGTTCTCCGGGAATAGAAGGGTGCCCATTGTTAGATTCTATGGCCGGAATATGGCAGTTTAAAGCAAAAGAACTCAATCAAAGCTACGGTCAGGGTGTTCGTTTTGCTACCGGACTAAGAAATGTTGTTGGATTAGATTGGAATCAGCAAAATAACCAGCTTTTTGTTATGCAGCATGGCAGAGATAACCTGAATAGTTCCTGGCCAGAGCTTTATAATGAAAAGGAATCCGCTGAAGTTCCTGCAGAATGTTTATATGCTTTAAAGCAAGGTGATAATGCAGGCTGGCCATTTATGTACTATGATCAGATCCAACATAAAAAAATAGTAGCTCCGGAATACGGCGGTGATAAAAAGAAAGAGGCTGATTCAAAATTCATAGACCCCGCAGTTGCCTTTCCAGGACATATGGCACCAAATGGTTTGCTATTCTATACCGGAAATATGTTCCCGGAAAAATATAAAAACGGTGCTTTTATCGCTTTTCACGGATCCTGGAATCGTGCTCCTGAACCTCAAAAAGGATATTTTGTAGTATTTCAACCATTTAAGGATGGGAAGCCTTCTGGCGATTGGGAAGTTTTTGCAGATAATTTTGCTGGTACACCTGAAAAAGCCGCTGCCGGAAGGGCAGACCATCGCCCTTGTGGATTGGCCCAGGGATCTGATGGTTCCCTTTATGTAACGGATGATGTTAAAGGAGCAATTTATCGTATCGTCTATAATAAAAAATAAAAAGTTTGATGAAGCAGGTTTTAACGATCATTTTGATCTTAACAATAGGKGGTATAAAATTAAATGCCCAAACAAAAGGGAAAACCAAAAAGACAGTCCAAACTGACGTTGTTTCTGCATCAGTTTTGGCTAACGGACAAAAAGTATACAATCAATATTGTTTAAGTTGCCATATGGCAGATGGAGGTGGGGTTCAGAATATGAATCCTCCATTAATAAAAACAACTTATGTTCTTGGCGATAAAACCCGGTTAATTAAGATAGCTCTTAATGGTTTGGCAGAAGAAATTGAAATAGACGGGGAAGTTTATACCAATGTAATGCCTTCGCATGGCTTTTTAAAAGATCAGGAAATAGCTGATGTGTTAACCTTTGTAAGGAACAGTTTTGGGAATAAGGCTAGTGCCATCAAAGCCTCAGAAGTGAAGGCTATCAGGGCAGAGAAAAAATAAAAAAGAGGGCTGAAATTTTCAGCCCTCTTTTTTATTTTAAGTCAAAACTCAAATCTGTGGCAAGTTTATAATGCCCTTCAATCATACGAAGTGTTTTGGCGGCAAACCTTCTTACATCTATATCTCCAGAAGTTGTTGCTGATTTGAATAAATCAAGGGTTTTTATATGATCTTTTACCATCATATCCATATAGTGTTTATCAAATTGAGCACCAGATAGTTTTGCCATTTCATTTATATGATTCTGATCGGCCTCAGGAATAGAGGTCGGTATTGTTAATTTCTTTTTATCGGCCAGTTTTTTTAAATTATCGTTGGTTTTAGTATGATCCTTAACCATTTTTTCAGCAAACTTTTTAACCCTAACATTACTGGCTTTTGATGTTGCCATTTTACCAAGCTCTACCTCCATATTACCAGCATTAGCCGCTTTCTCTAAAAAGAACTGCATTCCCTCACCGCGGTTTACAGCCGTGGTATCAGTCATCGTTTGCTCTAGAGAAGAATCAGCCAAAGTACTGCTTGTGCTATTTTCTGTATTTCGGCAAGCATTTAAACTAAGCAAGCAGCATAATACAGCTGGTAATAAAATTCTAGTTTTCATGATTTTAGCATTTAAGTGGTTAGTTAATATACCTACAGTTAAAACTTGAAAATGTTTCCGAATTGTTAAAATACTTTGCACTAAATTTCTTACAAATAAGGTTGTAAGAAATGGGAATTGTAAGAGATATTTAAGGTTTCTTCTCAGTTTTAACCTTTTTGGCATCTTTTGCAGAAGTTGAATTTTCTGGTTCAGGGCCTTTGGGCTTTTTCTGATCTATTATCTCTGCTTTTACGGTTTTATTCTTTGGACTTTTCATAGTATTAGAATTTAAAGATTTAATCTATAACACATAAGAAATCCAATAAGTTCAATTTTTTCTCGATTTATATAGAACCAAGACTTATAGCTAGTTGTTCAATACGATCTAAAATATTTTTTTAATATATAATATAAATGAATGAATATTCATTTATATTTGTGATGATATTTGAAAAGCATTATGCGCGCAAGAGATCTGAATAAAGTAGAGTTGGTGAAACAGAAGGCAATGGAGTTGCTTGTAAAGATAGGTTTTGAAGGTTTTACCATGAATAAGTTAGCTAAAGAGTGCAAGATATCTGTAGCTACTCTATACATTTATTATAAAGATAAAGACGACTTGATCTTGCAGATAGCAATGGAAGAAGCAGAGCGGATGAGTGATATAATGCTTGAAGATTTCGATCCTGAAGTATCTTTTGAAGTTGGACTAAGACAACAATGGAAAAATAGAGCAAAGTGTATGCTTGAAAATCCTATAACAGCACAGTTTCTTGAGCAACTAAGGACTTCAACTTATCAGGAGCAGGTTTATGGAACTATCGTGAATAATTTCAAGATAACACTTGGCAAATTTATGACCAATGCAATCAATAGAGGCGAAATTAACCCAATGCAGCTGGAGGTTTACTGGTCGGTAGCTTTTGCCCCGCTGTATAACCTTGTCAGATTTCATTTTGATGGTAGAAGCATTGGGGGTAAACCATTCATTCTGACAGATAAAGCCCTTTGGGGCACTTTTGAATTAGTGCTAAAGGCACTAAAAAAATAAAACATATGGAACCAGATTTTAAAGATATTCTGCTTTTTAAAACAAACATTCAAACTGCTGATGACAAAATGCTCATAGCTAAAGTAATGGAAAAACATAAAATAGAACAATGGACCGTAGATCAACAAGATGTTGATTGTGTGCTGCGTATCGTATCCCCAATTTTGAAGCTGGATGATGTAATTCAACTGGTTTCAAAAAATGGATATCAGTGTGAAGAATTGACCTAATAAAAGAAAACTCATGAAACAATCGTCAACTAATATAATTTTACCGTTTAGCAACTATCAAAAGTTGGTAATAGCCTTGTTGGCTTTACTTCAATTTACAATAGTGCTTGATTTTATGGTTCTCGCGCCTTTGGGTGATTACTTAATGAAATCACTTTCAATTACTCCAAAAGGTTTTGGAGTTGTGGTATCTTCTTATGCATTTAGTGCAGGTGCATCAGGGATACTTGCTGCTGGTTTTGCAGATAAATTCGATCGTAAAAAAATACTATTGTTTTTCTACGCAGGATTTATTGTTGGTACCCTATGCTGTGCCTTAGCAACAACATATTGGATGTTGTTAGGTGCCAGAATAATAACAGGATTATTTGGAGGTGTTATTGGCGCCATTTCAATGACCATCATGACCGATCTATTTGAGGTAAACCAGCGTGGCAGGGTGATGGGATTTGTGCAAATGGCATTTGCTGCCAGTCAGGTACTGGGTATTCCAATCGGCCTTTATTTTGCGAACTTATGGGGCTGGCATTCTTCCTTTTTAATGATCGTTGGTCTGGCAGTACTAATAGCTATAACCATTGTAATAAAGGTTAAACCTATAGATAAGCACCTTGCTCTACAGTCAGATAAAAGTGCCTTTTTGCATTTATGGCATGCAGTTTCAAATAAATCTTATCAAACAGGTTTTATCGCTACAGCCTTTTTAAGCGTTGGAGGTTTTATGCTTATGCCTTTTAGTAGCGCTTATCTGATTAATAACATAAATATAACTCCTCAACAATTGCCTATGGTATTTATGTTTACCGGTATTGCATCAATTATAATAATGCCATTAATAGGGAAGTTAAGCGATAAAATTGATAAATTTATGTTGTTTAGCGCGGGTTCCGCCCTGGCAGTAATAATGATACTAATTTATACAAATCTGGTACCTATACCACTTTGGCAAGTTGTATTAGTCAATATGGTACTGTTTATGGGGATAATGAGTAGGATGATTCCTGCAACTACCCTTACAATGAGTATCCCGGATATGAAAGATAGGGGGGCTTTTATGAGTGTTAACGCTTCGCTTCAGCAAATGGCGGGAGGTATCGCCGCTTTGTGTGCAGGGCTTATAGTTACCCAAAAAAATAGTACAAGCCCACTTGAAAATTATGGCATCTTAGGCATCGTTGTTTCAGTGATTATTGCTGTTTGCTGTATTTTCGTTTACAGGGTAAGTGTTATGGTAAAAAAGAAACAGGCTGATGTGATTCAGGATATCCCGAAAGAAGAACTTCAATTGTCAGAAGTCTAACTTAGTTACTTCTACATTCCAATCGCTTCCACTTTGTATGTTGTGTAGGGTGGCAAAGCTATCTTGATTTAAGGCAAATGAAAGTTGCAGTAAACTATTGAGGTAGCATAATGGTTTGCCCTTTGGTACATTGCCAAAGGTCTCGCTATATGGTGCCTCAGTTTCATACACTTTTTTGTCGTTATGGAAAATTGAAATTTTTAAGAGGTCACCGTATTTTAAATTGAACTTTTTTACAAGTTCAGCATCTATGTTGGTCCATATATTGCCGTATTGTACATCTAATATTGGAATGTTGCCCTTAAGCGTTTTGCCAATGATAATTGCTTTCTGATAAGGAATGCTTAGAACCTCTTTGGGCAATACTTTTCCAACTTCATTAAAAGAGATCACGCCTGATGCCAATCGGGCTGCAGTATATGCATATACGTCTCTTCCATGAAAAGTGTAAGATTTGCCTGAATCTTTTCGTCTGTTAACCGCTTCATCAATTTCCCTTATCTCTTCAATCCCTAGTTGCTCTGCCGTTAATGTTAAAGTTCCATTATCAGGGGTAACTATAAACTGACCGGTATTGGTTTTTAATACTACCGATTTTCTTTCAGTACCAACTCCGGGGTCTACAACAGAAACAAAAACTGTTCCTTTGGGATAGTAAGGTACAGTTTGCATGAGCCTATAAGAAGCTTCCCAGATATTATATGCAGGAATTTCGTGTGTGAGGTCGTAAAGCTTAAGTTCAGAAGATACGCCCATTGCAACTCCTTTCATAGCTGAAACGGCGCCATCCTTTAAACCAAAATCTGATTGAAACACAACAATTTTGCTTTGTGACAGACCTACATTTGAGATCATAAACATCAAAAGAGAGACGATTAAACGCAATTGATTTATGGTCATGGGACTTAACAATTAAATTTTACAAACTAACATTTATTAAGTTTTAAAATAAGACTATTTTATCTAATATTTGCCTGTGTTATTGAAACAAAGATATTAGACCATCCTATTGATAATAACACGGTAAATCAGACCTTAAAAGCACATCTTAAATATATGAGAATTAAAATTCTGTTAACTATTATTCTATTGTCCTCTGCTGTAACAAAAATTTATTCTCAGGAAATCGAAGGTAACCTCAATATTCACACTTTTGCAGATAATAGGGAGTATGCCAGATCTAATCGATTTTCTCAAACTATATTCGGATTAAGATTTTCTCCTGAACTGGGATTATTACTTGATAGTACCCACCGGATTAGAGTTGGGTTTAATGCATTGCATGAATTTGGTTCGCCTAAATTTACCAATAAAATAGATCCTGTTGTTTATTATCAGTTTACGCAACAAAACTGGAATTTTTATATGGGAATGTTTCCAAGACGAGATTTGCTTTCTGATTTCCCAAGAGCTGTTTTAAATGATACGCTAGGTTATTACCGACCAAATGTGGAAGGTATGTTACTTAAATATGAAAATGAAAATTGGAAACAGTTATTATTTATCGATTGGACAAGCCGTCAGACAGCAACCGACAGAGAGAATTTTATATTCGGATTATCAGGTCGTTATAAAAAAGACATGTTCTTTGTTTCTCATTATGCGATGATGCTACATAACGCAGGCCCTGCGATAGATATTCCGGGTGACCATATCGAAGACAACGGAGCACTCGCAGTTAAAGTGGGTTTAGATTTTAGTGGCAGGACATTTTTAGACTCATTAACTTTTAATACAGGTGGTTTGATGTCATTTGAGCGTGAGCGTAGTGTGGGAGGCTGGAAAACACCAAAAGGATTGTTATTGGAAATGGCTGCAGAGTACCACAGATTTGGTGTTACCAATTCATTCTATAAAGGCGACGGCCATCACATCATGGATGGAGATCAATTCTATACGGCCAAAACATATAATAGGTTGGATCTGAGCTGGCGACCAAAAATATATAAAGGAATTGAAGGTAAGTTTACTTTATCCTTTCACTTCCTTGATGGGGTAATTGATAGCCAGCAAGCTTTTGCTATCCGATATAACATCTTCGGAAGTAAGGCTTTGAGGAAAAGCTCATCAAACTAACACCTGTTTGCAAAAAATGAGATTCCGTTAACAGACTTTATTTGCAACTATGTTGCATTGTTGATTATTGTATTTAGTTTTGTTGCTATAAAAGCAATACAGTTTTTTATACATAAATAAACAATGATGGAAGACTCTAAAAGATTTGATGTAATCATAATCGGGGGAAGTTATGCCGGACTTTCAGCTGCTATGGCACTCGGACGTTCGCTAAAAAAGGTTTTAATTATAGATAGCGGAAAACCATGCAATAAGCAAACCCCTCATTCACATAATTTCATTACTCAGGATGGACTGCCTCCTGAACAAATAGCCGCTGCAGCGAAAGATCAGGTTTTAAAGTATAGCACAGTAACTATTCATGAAGATTTTGCAATTGGGGCCGCAAAAGCAGAAGATGATTTTATAATAAGTACACAAAGCGGAGAATCATTTGCTGCAAGCAAATTACTCTTTGCTACCGGTATTAGTGATCAGATGCTTGATATAAAAGGATTTGCAGAATGTTGGGGTATTTCTGTTCTGCATTGTCCATATTGTCATGGTTATGAAGTAAAACATCAACCAATGGGTGTTATTGCCAATGGTGATTTGGGCTTTGAATTCTCCAGGCTAATTTATAATTGGAGTAAAAACCTGGTTTTGCTTACAAATGGACAATCTACTCTTAGTCTGGAACAAACAGAGAGGATTAAACATCACGGTATTGAAATTATAGAAAAAGAGATTGTAGAAATTGAACACAATCAGGGCTATATTACAAATGTTGTTTTTAAAGATGGAAGCAAACAAAAGTTATCAGCGGTTTTTGCCAAAGTGGGATTTAACCAACACTCAACATTGCCTGAGCAACTTGGGTGCAACATCAATGAACAAGGCTTTATTAGTGTTGATGATTTTCAGAGAACAACAATCTCCGGAATTTATGCTGCAGGAGATAATACCACAATGTTTCGTGCAGTATCTGCTGCAACGGCAGCGGGTACAAAAGCAGGCGCAATGATAAATAAAGAACTTATAGAAGAGGCTTTTAGTTAAATAAATGTGTGTTAGATGTAAAAGTCTATTAATACACTAGACTATTAATGATTATTCTTACTTTTGCAGCGAACTTAGTTTTATATACATAGCTAAGTCCAAAACTGCAATAAGTTTAATGATTGAATTAAAAAATATAACTAAAAAGTTTCATCAGAAAAACAGGGAAATTATTGCCCTGTCAAAGGTGTCACTAAAAGTTCCTAAGGGAAAGATATTCGGTGTAATTGGGGCTTCAGGAGCTGGTAAGAGTACATTAATCCGTTGCGTTAATTTATTGGAGAGACCAACTTCAGGAGAAGTAATTGTTGATGGACAAAATCTGATGGACTTATCCCCAGCAGATCTGGCTAAAGAGAGAAGACAAATTGGAATGATCTTTCAACATTTTAATCTTCTGTCTTCCAGAACTGTTTCAGAGAATATAGCTTTCCCGCTGGAGTTGGATAAAATGCCTAAGCAGGAGATCAGTAATAGAGTAGCTGAGCTGCTTGCACTGGTTGGGCTGGAAGAGAAACATAATGATTACCCGGCAAATCTCTCCGGTGGACAAAAGCAACGCGTAGCAATTGCCCGTACTTTGGCCAGTAACCCTAAAGTGCTTTTGTGCGATGAGGCTACCAGTGCGCTTGATCCCGCCACAACAAAATCTATTCTCAACTTATTAAAAGATATTAACAAACGCCTGAATATTACCATTTTACTGATCACACATGAAATGGATGTTGTAAAAAACATCTGTGATCAGGTTGCTGTAATTAGCGGGGGAGAGCTTATTGAGCAAGGGTCTGTCAGTGAGATTTTTGCGCATCCCCAAATGGATGTTACTAAGGAGTTTATAGCCTCTTCTTTAAAAATCAATATCCCGTTAGAATATTTGGAAAGGTTAAGCAGTAATAAAGAAGCAGAGAAAAAACCACTGTTAAAATTGGAATTTACAGGGCAATCTGCCGATGATCCTGTCTTGTCTGAAGTAAGTCGCTTATTTCAGCTAGACAATAACATTATTTATGCGCAAATTGAATATGCCGGTGGAGTTAAATTTGGTGCAATGGTAATTGAGGTTTCGGGTACTGAAGAGAACCACCAAAAGGCAATAGAATTTTATAATCAAAAACAGATAAGAGTGGAGGTATTGGGATATGTCTGAGTCAATGATTTTACTTCTTTTTAAAGGAGCCTGGGAAACAATCATCATGACTTTTGTGTCCGGTTTTTTTGGATTTGTTATTGGCTTGCCAACAGGTGTACTGTTGTTTATGACCCGCAAGGGACAAGTGTTAGAGAACAGAGGACTTAATAATACCGTGTCGGTTATTGTTAACATCTTTAGATCTATTCCTTTCATTATACTAATTGTTTGGATGATACCCTTTACAAGGATGCTTGTTGGTACCTCTATTGGCGTAGAAGCTGCATTKGTTCCCTTGAGCATTGGTGCGGCACCATTTATTGCCCGCATGGTAGAAAATAGCCTGATCGAGGTTCCTCATGGTTTGGTAGAGGCCGCAAGGGCAATGGGAGCAACACCATTTCAAATTGTTTACAAGGTCCTGCTTCCAGAAGCGCTTCCATCTTTAATCAATACCGCTTCAATTACTTTAATCACTCTTGTCGGTTATTCTGCAATGGGAGGAGCTGTAGGTGCAGGTGGACTAGGCCAGATAGGGTATCAGTATGGATATGTAGGATACGATGTAACTGTAATGAATACGGTACTCGTTTCACTTGTAGCCCTTGTATTCTTTATACAGTTTACTGGCGATTTTATAGCCAAAAAAGTAGATCATAGAAAATAACTTATTAAAAATGCGTATGAAAATAKAAATTAAAGCCCTTGCAATAGTTACAATTATAGCTTCTGTTGGTTTATTCGGCTGCGGAGGCAATTCTAAAAAGAACACTCCCAATCACATTAAAGTTGGAGTTGAATCGGGCCCGGAATATACAATAGCTCAGGTTGCTCAAAAGGTAGCTAAAGAAAAATACGGATTAGACGTAGAGCTGGTACAATTTAATGATTATGTGATGCCCAACGAAGCGCTTCATCAGGGAGATATTGATGCGAATGCATTTCAAAATAAACCTTATTTAGATGTGCAGGCCAAGCAGCGGGGTTATAACTTTGCAATTGTTGGTAATACATTTGTTTATCCACTAGCGGGTTATTCGAAAAAGATTAAAAAAATTGAAGAGCTTAAAGACGGTAGCACCATTATTATACCCAATGATCCTACCAACGGCGGCAGGGCATTGTTGTTGTTGCAAAAAGCGAGCCTATTGAAGCTGAAAGATGGAGTGGGCTTATTACCTACTGTAAATGATATTGTAGGAAATCCAAAACAACTTAAAATAGTTGAACTTGAAGCTCCTCAGTTGCCAAGGGCTTTAGACGATCAAAATGTAACTGTAGCTATTATTAACAATACTTTTGCTACACCTGTAGGTTTAGTTGCAGAGCGTGACGGAATCTTTGTAGAAGATAAAAAATCACCTTACGTAAATATCATTGTCACCAGGGAAGGGGATCAGGACAGAGCAGAAATCAAAAACTTTGTAAAGGCATATCAATCTGCGGAAGTAGCACAGGCAGCCGAAATAGAATTCAAAGGTGGTGCAATTAAGGGATGGTGATGTAAATTAGTGTCAAAAAGTGTAAAGAAAAGCCATTTTATAGCAATGAAATTTTAAGGGTAGCGTGTAACTTCGCTTTAAACCAAATTAGATTTCACTGTATTTAGGAGTAGCTTTTTATGATTCATTTAGCGCGTGTATTTTTTGTAATTAC
The DNA here is from genome assembly GCF_056395985.1 of Pedobacter sp. 05T44. Lineage (NCBI taxonomy): Bacteria > Pseudomonadati > Bacteroidota > Sphingobacteriia > Sphingobacteriales > Sphingobacteriaceae > Pedobacter > Pedobacter sp. 05T44. The sequence goes on along the minus strand of NZ_JBFTKO010000001.1, from coordinate 62,496 downwards.
TTTTTTTGTATTCTATTCAAGTTGCATTCAAAGCGTACACGCGCAAAGCAGTATCTATCCTCTGATTTCTGCAAAAAAGAAACTGACTGAAAACCCGTTTTCGCCCGATCCCCTTATTAATTATAGTTGGGATGATCCTAGAGCATCAGATGGTCTGGAAAGCTATAGCTTGCAACCAGTTAGCTGGACAACTTCAACTCCGGATAGTTTTAATACAAATGAATTTAAGAAGACCGGCGTAATTGCTGTAAATGGAAAAGGTTCAATTTGTTTTGATTTTGGACAAACAAATGCTGGCTGGCTTGAATTTGAATCTGACGACTTAATCGATAGTGTAACCATAGGTATCAGCGAATATAATGAGCCCGCAATTGTAAATAGTGGTGCATTACATCCGCTTAAAACAATGGCTCCTGTTAAACATGGGCAAACTTACCGGTTAGAATTAAATCCTGAATTTTATGAAGGAGTAAGGTTTGGCTGGATAAATGTGCTTTCTCATCAACAAAACTGGCACATTAAGAGTCTTCGTTTGGTTTGTCAGGTTAAACCTGTAAATTATCAAGGTAGCTTTTCCTGTAGTGATTCGGAACTGACCAGAATATGGTATACCGGTGCCTATACTGTTAAGTTAAATCTCCAAAAAGACTATTTTGGAGCAATATTAATGGAACGGAGCGACCGCCATTCGTGGACCGGAGATGCTTATCCATCGCAGGCAGCCTCAATGGTTGCCTTTGGCAATTATGATTTTGTGAAAGCCAATACCATTAATACGGCAGATCTGAATAATGGCATTCTAAGCTATTCTCTCTATTGGGTTTTAAGTCTTATTGACTATGTAAATTATACAGGAGATGTTGAATTTGCCAAAAGATATATCGATAATGCCTGTAAAAAACTAGATCTCGCATACCAGCATTTTGGTAAATCGCCTAAGTTAGGTTTTTACGGTTGGGACGAACGTCTCGGAGCAGGTTTTGAAAATCCGGATATCCACGAATCTCAGCGTGCTTATTCAATGCTCACCATACGTTCATGGGCCGAATTTGGTCGCTTAATGAAACAAATTGGAAGGGCTGACCTGGCACAGAAATATACCAATTATGCCCAGCAGAAAATTGCTGAAGAAAGAAAGAAAAAGAACTGGCCAAATGAATTTGGACTTCATGCATCGGCAGACGCCATTAATACTGGCCTTACAACACCTAAGGAAGATGCACTGTTTTATCAGCGGAACTATACTGATCGGGTAAACCGCTTGTCTTACTCCCCTTTTAACGAATACTTTATCATAGGGGCGATGGCCAAAATGCAAAAGCATAAAGAAGCGATAAGTGCAGTTAAAGATTGCTGGGCTGGACAAATCAAATACGGAGGAACAACATTTTTTGAAGTATACCGACCAAGCTGGAACGCAATATTCGATAAAAATGATGCTCCGCCGAATAACCAATGCGGATATACCAGCTTAACACATCCATGGAGCGCAGGAGTAGTTAAATGGCTGTCGGAAGAGGTTTTAGGCATAAAGCCACTGGAACCGGGCTTCAAAGTCTTTGAAATCATGCCTCATTTAGGAGATACCATATCTTATGTTAATGGAAGCACACCAACATTAAATGGATTGATCTCTGCCAGCTTTAATGTAAAATCTGGGATAACTATACTCGAAATACCAAAGGGCACCTTAGCAAAACGGGTTGCAATTCCATTAGGTGGTAATACTGTAAAGTCACTTTCTTTAAATGGAAAACCAATTTTGAATGGAGAGGGATTTCAAATTAAAGATGGCTACATAAATGTAAATAACCTAACGCCAGGGAAATACGAGTATAAGATAACTTATAAAACATTAAATAAAGCGGCGCAAGTAAAAGATATCCCCTGGAATTACCCTATTAATATCTTCCGGCAAGATAGTTTAACTTCTGGAAATTGGAAGGGTAGCTATGGCAAAGAAGGATTTGTGTTGTTTAATTACCTTCAAAATAATAAACATTTACAGAAATTGCCTGTCTATGTATCATCAGTAAAGTTAAGAAATGAGGCAAATGTTCATTCGGAATTGCCGGCAGACAATAGGGTGCTCCGCAACACAACAGGTACTAACCGTACCTTTGGTGCAGTTGTAACTAAAGATCCTGCGCCCACTTTGCAAACCATAACGATGGATGTTCAGGTTGCCGGAACTCAGTCCCATCAAATTGCTTTGTATTTTTTAGATTGGGATAACAAAGAAAGGCGCTCTGCCGTAGAAGTATTTGATGCCAATACACTTAAACTCATCTCACCTGTTCAGTTAATTAAGGATTATCAAAATGGAAAATATCTGATCTTTAATTATACCGGAAGCATACGAATTCGGATCAACCATGTACGTGGGGAGAACGCTGCAGTAAGTGGTATATTTTTCGACAGACATCAATAAGCATCCAAAACAAATGAAAACACAAATTTTGTGCACACTCTGGGGGCTTGAACATCTTCCTCTTGAAGATTCTTTTCTAAAAGTAAAACAGGCAGGCTATGATGGCGTTGATGCATGGATTCCGGAAGATGCTGCAGAACGTAAAAAGTTTATCCGACTTCTGGATGAATATCAATTTCCAATTGTATGTCATCAGCATCAAGCCACAGGAACCGATATTAAGTCTTTTTGTAAGTCTTTTGATTATTATTTGAATCTCTCTATGGACTGTAACCCGATACTAATTAATTCGCATAGCGGTAAAGACTATTTCTCCAAAGATGAACAATTAAGGGTAATTGATACAGCGCAGGAATTCTCCGTAAAAAGGAACATCAGGGTTGCCCACGAAACCCATCGGGGTAGGATAGGTTTTAGTCCTTACAATGCAATGGAACTTTTTGCGCTAAGGCCTGATATGAAAATCACAGCCGATCTTTCTCATTGGGTTTGTGTAACCGAAAGCTATCTGGAGAATTGCCCTAATATTTTAGAAGAGGCCATAAAAAGAACTGAACACATTCATGCAAGAGTTGGTTATCCTGAAGGACCACAAGTAACAGACCCGCGTGTAAAAGAATGGCAAACTGCTACACAGATATTTCTTGAGTGGTGGGGTAAAATCATTGACTATAAAAAAGAAGTCGGTGATGAGCTATTAACCATTACTCCAGAATTCGGTCCGCCTCCGTATATGGTTACATTACCCTCAAACGGGATGCCTGTTGCAGATCAGTTTGAAATCAACAGCTACATGAAGGATTTGTTGAGATCAATAACTTAAATATCAATTTATACTTTACGAAGCCTGTATTCTTTAGGTGGCAATCCGTTCTTTTTCTTAAACAAACGCGAAAAATAGAAAATAGAATCAAAACCTGTTTGGTAAGCCACTTCATTAATGGTTAAATTGGTGGATGTAAGTAAATCCTTCGCTTTGTCTAATCTCAGATTAAGGTGATATTGATTTGGTGATAAGCCTGTCGTTTCTTTAAAAATCTTCCTGAATCTCGAATAACCCATAGGCAAATCCTTTACCATTTCTTCTAAATTCACTGGGTTCTCAATGGATTCCTGTAAAAGAAATTTGGCCTTCGAAATGAGTTTAGATTGATTTCCGATATCAGGTGTTTTGTATTTCGATACGGCATTTACCAAGCCTAAAATTTGAAGAGTAAGCCCTGAAACGATTTGACGATACCCAATTTCAGCAGCAGCAACTGTTTTGATAAGTGTATGAAAAAGCTGCAGTAAATCTTCGTTCAGGCCAACATCAATAAAAGGATTCTCAGCGGTAAATATTCCCTTTTTCATCAATTCATTAGGATAACTCCCATTAAATCCTACCCAATATTCTTCCCAACCATGTTGAGGGTGTGGTTTGTATCTGTGCCATACACCTGGGAATAAAAAGAAACAGGTTCCAGCTTTAATGTTATAGGCTTTGGTTTTTGCAGATTCCAGTAAACCTTCGCCTTTTGTTATGAAAACCAGGTAATAGCCGTCTAGTATTCTGCCCTTATCCCAGGTAAAGGAGTGATCTATTGGATGCTCACGATTGTTTGGGTAATTTTTATTAGGCTCTACCTTTGCCGAACCAACCGTATTGATGTAAAATCCCCAATTTTTTTCGAATTCACTAATGTTAAGATATTTCTGGTAATTCTTCATTTTAATATTTGGCTTCTTTTATAAAGCTAATTATTTTATCAAAAAGTACAAACGATATTTAAGATTAAGTGCTGTTTTGTCTTATTAGTACATTCAATGTGTTGTTTTGTTTAAAGTGATATGTCAGAAAAGATAAAAGATAACCAGAGCATGTCAGTACAGGACAGCACAGGTTGCGTATTTCATCTATTTACGATATTCTTGTTATACCAAACACACAAATAAACCAACCCACATGAAATCAAACAGAACTAGGTCTGTTAAATTATCTGTAGTATTTTTATTACTCATTCTTATCGGTGTTTCCTTCACCACTTTCCAGAAAGATAATCCAGGACCAAAAGTTGAAAAACTAAAACTTTTACCAAATTTTAAAGCGGAACATTTATACAGCCCATCTGAAAGTAAAACCGGATCATGGGTAGCCATGACCTTTGATAATAAAGGGCGGATAATTACTTCAGATCAGTATGGCTTTTTATACAGGCTGGAAATACCCCCAATAGGTGCAGATACCACCAAGGTTAAAGTAAAGGTAGAAAAACTAATTGTTGGCGATTCAACAAACGCTAAAGTAGGGATGGGGTATGCCCATGGTTTGCTTTACGCCTTCAATAGCTTATACGTAATGGTTAATCACAATAGCGACGATAAGTTTAAAAGCGGAAGTGGACTTTACCGGTTACAGGATACCGATGGTGATGATCAATTCGATAAAGTAACATTGATGAAAGCATTAATCGGTGAAGGCGAACATGGCCCCCACAGTATTGTGCTTTCTCCTGATAAAAAGTCAATTTACATGATTGCAGGTAATTATACAGATATGCCGGAAATGGACAGTTACCGCCTACCTAAAACCTGGAAAGAAGACAACGCATTGGCAACCATAAAAGACCCTAATGGACATGCTACAGACCGTTTTGCGCCAGGAGCCTTTGTAATGAAAACCGACCCGGAAGGAGCAAAGTGGGAATTAGTAAGTGCAGGATATAGAAATCCATATGATTTTGCCTTTAATGAAGATGGAGAAATGTTTGTTTACGATGGCGACATGGAATGGGATATGGGGATGCCATGGTATAAACCTACCAGAATTTCTCATTCTCCCAGCGGAAGTGAATTTGGCTGGCGCTCCGGAAATACCAATTGGGCACCAAGTTATATTGATAATCTTCCTGCTATATTAAACGTTGGTCAGGGCTCACCTACGAACCTGGTTAGCAGTTATAACGCTCGTTTTCCAGAGAAATATCGTCGTGGTTTATTAGCCTTCGACTGGACTTTTGGCATCATTTACTCCGTACAGCTTATTCCCGATGGATCCTCTTATAAAACAACAGCAGAGGAATTTTTATCGGGACAGCCTTTACCGCTTACCGACGGTTTGATTGGACCTGATGGAGCACTTTACTTTTTAACCGGAGGACGTGAGCTTGAATCTGATCTATACAGAGTTTATTATGGTGATAATTCCTTGCCAAACCAAGAATTGCCAACCAATGCAACAGCAAGTGTGCTCGAAGCACGCAACCTGAGGAAGCAATTGGAAGAGTTTCATACTACGCCTAATCCAGAGGCAATTAACATAGCCTGGCCAAACCTGAAAAACAAAGATCGTTATATTCGTTATGCTGCAAGGATTGCTGTTGAACATCAGCCCGTTGCAGAATGGCAAGACAGAGCCCTGAATGAAAAGGACCCGATTATATTGATGCACGCCATGACTGCACTGGCCAGAAATGGAAGTAAGGAATTAAACAGTAAAATGTTGAATGCGCTGATGCACATCAATTATATGTCACTATCAGAACCGCAGAAGATGGACTTGTTAAGAACGTTTGAGCTAACGTTACTGCGCACCGGTAAACCCCAACCGGTAGATAGGCTGAAATTAAGCAAATATCTAAATGCTCATTTTCCGGCCAAGAGTAATGAAATCAATCGGTTCATGACAAAGATCCTTGTTTATATCGGCGATGAGCAGGTAGTACCTAAAACTTTGGCCTTAATAGATCTGGCCAAAGACGATGAGGACTACCAGAAGGGAATAACCAGTTCGTCAGATTTGATCTTGAAAAATCCTCAATATGGATTGGATATTGCAAAAACGCTGTCTAAAACGCCACCTTCGCAACAGATTTATTATGCTGTAGCTTTAAGTGAAGCCAAAAAAGGATGGACACCTGCACTTCGTAACAAATATTTTAAATGGTTCTATAAAGCATTCGGGTTTAAGGGTGGTAACAGTTATATCGGTTTTATTGATGAAGCACGTAAAATAGCCCTAACCAATGTGCCAAAAGAACAATTTGCTCATTTTAACAAGATCTCCGGAGACGGCCTGGTAGACAATAAACAGCTTAAACTTGGCGATGTTACACAACCAAAAGGTCCGGGAAGAGACTGGAAACTGGACGAAGCACTTGCAGTAGTAAAAGACAGTTTGGTAGGCAGAAACTATAAGAATGGTAAAATGATGTTTGCCGCCACAATGTGTATTTCTTGCCATACTACAGGTGGCGAGGGTGGTTCTGCAGGTCCCGACCTTACACATCTGGGAACCAGATTCTCTGAGAAAGACATCCTTGAATCTATCATAACACCTAGCAAAGTGATCTCCGATCAGTATGCCGCAAAAGTTTATTATTTAAAAGACGGAAGCTCTATCTATGGAAGATTTAAGAGAGAGACCAAAGACAAGATTTATATTTCTCAAAATCCTTTTTCTCCTCAAACACTTCGGGAAATTAAGAAAAAGGATATAGCAATCACTTCTGTATCTAAATTATCCATTATGATGCCTGGCATGATCAACAGCTTAAATAGTGAAGAATTAAAAGATTTAATGGCTTATTTGATTTCAGGTGGAAATAAAGATAATAAAGTGTTTCAGCCGGCAAGTAAATAGAAGTAAGAAGATGCGTCAAATAAATAGAAATTCAATAAGCTTTATTGGAAGTGTGTTTTTGTTAATGCTAACTTTTTCGGCAATGAGTCAGGAAAAGGATTTTGTTAAAATTTTTGATGGTAAAACACTACAAGGCTGGAAAGGAGATTTAATCCACTGGAAAGTTGAAAACGGAACTATAATAGGTGAGGTCACTCCTCAAAATCAATTAAAGAATAATACTTTTTTAATATGGGCAGGAGGGAAAGTGGGTGATTTTGAACTGAAATTACAGTATAAAATTTCAAAAGGAGGCAATAGTGGTATCCAGTACAGGAGTGAAGAAGTACCCGGTGTTCCCTTTGGACTAAAAGGTTATCAGGCCGACATAGATGGGAACAATGAATATACAGGCTTAAACTATGAAGAAAGAGGCCGTGGCTTTATCGCAAAACGGGGCGAGAAAGTAGTTGTAGATTCATTAGGGAAACCTGATCTCCTTTCAACGTTAGGTACATCAGAGGAGCTGGCAAAGAATATCAGGAAGGATGATTGGAATGAATATCACCTGGTTGTTAAAGGCAATCATATGCAATATTATATCAATGGTGTATTAATGAGTGATGCCACCGATAATGATCCTGTCAATCGTAAAATGACAGGGTTATTAGGCCTTCAGGCACACGTAACCACTGAAATGCGGGTTGAATTCAAGAACATTAGACTAAAGCAAGGCCTTGATTATGCCTTAAAATCTCGTGCAAATGCCCATTCAACCATTGCATCGAGAATTGGCTTTAATTCTTCACCTTCAAAACTTAAACTATAGGTTACAAAAGGAGGAACAATATTTTCAGCTTTTCTGATAACCAGCACATCCTGTTGCATCTGTTTTAGGTGCTGTATAAGCATTTTTTCAGTTATGGCCGGAATCAATTTCTTCAGCTCGCTATACCTTTTTGGTCCGCTCATGAGGTGGTAAAGTATTACTGGTTTCCAATGACCTCCAATCTTACTCATCACGTAGCTGACCGGGCAGGTTGCCTTGTTATTTTCTCTGTTGGCATTTAAAGTTGAATTTTCTTTGATCGCTGTCATCTTACATACTTTGGGGTAAGTACTTGTATAAAAGTAAGTACAAATATAACTTTGTCTTTAAATAAAAACAGAACTATCATGAAAATAATTATAACTGGGTCACTGGGGAATATCAGTAGACCACTTTCAATTAACCTGGTTTCTGAAGGACATCAGGTAACCATCGTATCCAGTAACAAAGAAAAATCAGATGAAATTATAAGCCTTGGCGCAATCCCGGCAATTGGATCAGTAAACGACGAACGTTTTCTTACAGATACCTTTATAGGTGCAGATCTGGTATATCTGATGGTACCTAACGATTTCGCTGCCAATGACCTTAGAGGACACATTAAAGAAGTTGGCGAGCACTATGCCAACGCAATAAAAGCCTCTGGTGTTAAAAAAGTAGTTTTATTGAGCAGTATAGGTGCTCATATTGAAAAAGGAACCGGACCAATTGCCGGGCTTTATGCCGTTGAACAGATCTTTAGTAAACTTGAAAATATCGATGTACTAATCCTTCGTCCTGCATTTTTCTATAACAATTTCTATGCAAATCAGGATTTGATCAGACACATGGGAATCATCGGGTCTAACTACGGTGCAGATCAGCCAATCATTATGGTCGATCCAAAAGATATAGCTGCGGCCGCTGCAAATAAAATCAAAGAAGGCTTTACAGGAAAGAACATTTTTTATATTGCGAGTGATAAACGCCTGCTTAAAGAAGTTGCAGAGGAGCTAGGAAAAGCAATTGGTAAGCCTGAATTGCCATGGGTAGCATTTGATGATGTGCAGGCCTTTGATGGAATGGTAGGCGCCGGACTTCCAGAGGAAATTGCAAAGAATTATGTAGAAATGGGCACCGCTATTAGAAGTGGTGTACTTTGGGAGGATTTCGATTCTAAAAACACTGTTCCAATTGGTAAGATCAAACTTGAAGATTTTGCAAAACAGTTTGCCATTGCCTACAACGGATAGCAGAGCCCAATTACCCTTCGTTTACAGTGTCTCTGCAGCGTTTTCTATAATCGGTGGGTTTTAATCCGGTTTTCTCTTTAAAAAGCTTTGAAAAGTAGAAGCTGGATTCAAAATTAAGATCAATAGAAATCTCCTTGATCGGTATATTGCTGCTGCACAACAAATCCTTTGCCTTTTCTATTTTAAGTTGAAGGTAATACTGACCTGGAGATAAACCTGTGTAATTTTTGAAGAACTTCCGAAACGAGGAGTACCCTACACACAGATCCTGAGCGGCCTGTTCGGCCGAGTATGGATTGTTTATATTTGAACGAAACAGGAGCATTGCCCGGTTTATAACATTATCTTCTTCCTGGTTACCAAGGGTGTGTTGTTTGGCAAGCGAATGACAGGCACCAAGCAGATAAAACACTGCTCCGGAAACCAGAGGCTGATAACCAGGACGCTCTTGTTTCGTTTTTTCAATAATGCCATTATACACTTCCAGTATGCTTTCATTAAAACCAATATACTGGGTGGGTGCTTCAGGCTTTAAATAGCCTGATGTTACCAGATTGTCTATTATTTTGCCTTTTACGCCTACCCAATATTCATCCCAACCTGTTTCTGGGTCGGGTTTATAACGGTGGCGCTCATTTGGGAACAGTACAATGACTGTTCCTGCATTGATTTTGGTCTGTTTATAATTTTCTGATTCAAAGATCCCGCTTCCACGAGTGATGTAAATAACCTGATATTCCTGCAAGGTACGCCAGCTCTTCCAGTTAAAATTGTGGTGTGCCGGATGATTTTTGAAGGGATATATGCTAGTAGGTCCAATATGCGTACATCCAGTGTTTAACACAATGAGGCCCCAACTTTCATCTTCTTTGCTGACAGGGAGATACTTATAGAAATTAATCATACTCGTCAATCATTTGGCTAGATTTCATAGCATAAACTGCTAAGAATGACTTTTAAAATAGTTGCTTTGATGGGGCAATTGTAAGGTTAAAACTACTAAGAAAAATCATAAAATGTTCCTTAAATATCAAAAAATGCAGGTCATTTATCAAAACCTCTATTTATTTTACTACCCAATAAAGATAGTTTTGGGTACCAATATAAACCGTTAGATAATTAATGCCGAATTTAGTTAGCTGGCGAAAAAAAACAGCCGCATGAAATACTTAAATCACTTTTTTTTAATTTTTGTTCTTACTTGTTTCTCAATTGTTTCTGCCACAGCGCAGTTAGCACAGATGAAAGCAGGTTTTGCCAATCCATCGGATAAATATAAACCCGGCGTCTACTGGTATTTCATGGATGGAAATATGAACGCCAAAACGATAACCAAAGATCTGGAGTCTATGAAAAAGGCTGGTATCGGTAATTTGATCTTTCTGGAAGTAAACGTTGGCGTGCCTGGAGGAACTATTGATTTTCTTAGTGAACAGTGGACATCTTTGTTTGCCCATGCAGAAAAGGAAGCGCGACGCCTGGGGATAGAAATCACATTGGGGATAGGTCCCGGATGGACAGGCAGCGGTGGCCCATGGGTTAAAGCAGAACAATCTATGCAGCACCTGGTCTCGAGCCAGGTAACTGTCTCTTCAGACGATCACAAAAAGATTGTACTACCCGTGCCTGCACCCAAAAAACCTTTCTTTGGCGAAGGCAACCTGCCGGAAGACTTTAAGAAACAATGGAGAGCATACTATAAAGATGTGGCTGTACTGGGATTTCCTGATATCTCTTCCGTCAAAGCAATTAGCGATTACGAAGAAAAGGCACTGTATTATCGTGCTCCATATAGCTCCGCTACAGTAAAACCCTATTTAGCAGAACCTGATGTTAAGTCGGATCAGGGAAAAGGCATTGAAAAAGGTAAAATAATAGATCTTACCGGTAAGATGGATGCCGATGGAACCCTGAACTGGACTCCGCCAGCAGGTAAATGGATAATTATGCGTTTTGGCAGCCGTAATAACGGCGCAATTACCCGACCAGCGCCTGTCCCGGGATTAGGTTTTGAAGCCGATAAACTGGATACTGCCGCACTTAATGCCCACCTGGATGCCTACCTTGGTAAAATCTTCAAAAAAATAGCTAAACCCGACAGCAAGAGTAATGGCGGGTTAAAAAGGCTGCATATGGACAGTTGGGAAATGGGTGCCCAAAACTGGACAGCGAATTTTAGACAAGAGTTCCTAAAAAGAAGAGGCTACGATCCGATAACCTATTACCCGGTTTACTCAGGAAACGTTGTGGGTTCAAGAGAAGAAAGCGAACGATTTTTGTGGGACCTAAGATTAACGGCGCAGGAGCTTGTGTTACAAAACCATGCGAACCATGTAAAACAATATGGCAAGCGTCATGGACTTTCCTTATCTATAGAACCCTATGACATGAACCCGACTGCAGATCTAGATCTTGGCAGCGTTGCAGATGTACCTATGGCCGAGTTTTGGAGCAAAGGTTTTGGCTTTAATTCTACTTACAGCGTAATTGAAGCAACATCTATTGCTCATGTAGAAGGCAGATCGCTTGTGCCGGCCGAAGCCTTTACAGCACAGAATAATGAAGGATGGAAGCAACACCCGGGGTCAGTAAAAAACCAGGGCGATTGGGCTTTTGCCGCCGGCATAAACCGTTTTGTTTACCATACTTTCCAAAATCAGTTCTTACCTGATTCCTTAAAACCGGGCGCAACAATGGGGCCTTATGGTGTGCATTGGGATCGCGGACAAACCTGGTGGTCAATGGCAACGGCTTATCACCAATACATTACACGTTGCCAATACCTGTTACAGCAGGGGCGTACAGTGGCCGATATTTTATACATGACCCCAGAAGGCGCTCCGCATGTTTTCTTGCCGCCAGCGTCAGCAATTCAGGGCGATACGATTGGTAACAGAAAAGAATACAATTTCGATGGTTGTTCGCCATTACAGCTCATGAAAGCTTCTGTAAAAGGCAAAAATGTAGTGTTCCCAAGCGGAGCATCTTACCGCTTACTTGTGCTGCCGGCTTACGAGTCAATGACGCCTGAACTGCTTACCAAAATTGGGGAACTGGTAAAGCAAGGAGCAACCGTAGTAGGTCGCCCACCATTAAGATCTCCAAGTCTGAGTGGCTTTCCTGATTGCGACAAAAAAGTATTGGCATTAAGTGAAACCATATGGGGTTCTGTAACCAAACCTGCAGCGCAAACAAAAAGAACTTATGGCAAAGGTACCCTGATCTGGGGTGGCGAATTAGCCAGCCGGATTGATAATTTATACCCGCGGTATGAGCTTACTGCTGATATTTTAAAATCAGAAAACTTAGTTGAAGATTTCGTTGCCGATGACATCAGGTATACCCACCGTACAGGAAGCAACTGGGACCTTTATTTCTTGTCGAACACACAAAACAAACCAATAAAAGTAGATGGCAGGTTCCGCAGTGTGCAAGGATCCCCTGAATTATGGAATGCCATTACCGGGAAACGGATTCAGCTAAATGACTTCAAAACAGATCACCAGGTTACTACTATTCCTTTGCAATTGGATGCMTATGAAAGCTGTTTTATTATGTTCTCTAAAGAGAACAAATGGCTGGCATCAAAAACAAAAAAGGAAACTTTAACAAAAACACTTGTAACGCTCGATGGGCCTTGGGAGGTTAAATTTGACCCTAAATGGGGAGGGCCTGCAAGCACTACATTTGATAAACTATCTGATTGGACTACCAATAAAGAGGAGGGAATTAAATACTATTCTGGTACGGCTGCCTATCATAAAACCTTCCATTTTCCGCAGGCAAACCTAAAACAACCGATATATCTGGAGCTTGGAAAGGTGAAGAATATGGCCCGTGTTACCTTAAATGGAAAAGAAATTGGTATAGTATGGACTGCTCCATGGAAAATTGACATCTCTAACCATTTGCAGGCAAAAAACAACCAGCTCAAAATTGAAGTGGTGAACCTTTGGGGCAACAGGCTAATTGGTGATGAAAAAAAACCTGAGGATGGAATTAAGGATGATAAATGGCCAGATTGGCTATTGAATAACAAGCCTCGTACAAGCGGAAGATATACTTTTACCACTTCCAAACAGTACAATGCCGACTCTCCTTTACAAGAATCAGGACTTATGGGCCCGGTAACCATCATTCAGGAAACTATAAAAAAATAAAATATTATAATGTATAAACAATCTAAGGTCAGGATAGGATTATTTGGTATAGGTCTGCAAGCATATTGGGATCAATTTACGGGACTTAAACAACGGCTAACTGAATACATTGAGGTGGTTGCAAAAAGCATGGAAACTTTTGATGCCGAAATTGTTAACCTTGGCCTGATAGACACACCGGAAAAAGCTTTTGATGCTGGCTTAAAATTTAAGCAAGTGGATGTTGATCTGATATTTCTATATGCAACAACCTACGCACTGTCATCAACTGTGCTGCCAGTAGTAAGAAAGGCGGGTGTGCCGGTAATTGTTCTTAATCTAGCCCCACAGGCTAGTATTGATTATAAAAGCTTTAACAGCATGGAAAGCAGGACTGCTATGACAGGGGAGTGGCTGGCTTATTGTTCTTCGTGCTCAGTGCCCGAAATTGCAAATGTATTCCGTCGTAGTAATATCCCCTTTTTTCAGGTTACGGGGCTGCTTTATGATGATGCACATGTTTGGACGCAAATACAAGAATGGATACAGGCAGCGCAAGTAGCCAGAACGATGCAGTACAACCGGCTTGGTGTGATGGGTAATTATTACGGAGGGATGCTCGACATCTATACCGATCTTACCCTTCAGTGTGCAACATTTGGCGGGCACATAGAAATTCTGGAAGTTGATGAATTGTCGGCTTTAAGAACCAGCGTAACCGACACAGAAATCGAAGAAAAACTAACTGAAATTAAAACTGAATTTGATGTTCAGGACGATTGTTTAGCAGAAGAACTGCATCGGGCAGCTAAAACTGCTGTGGCGTTGGATAAACTGGTTGATAAGTATGATCTGGGCTCATTTGCTTATTACCACAAAGGCACTGGTAACGCCGAAAATGAAAATACGGTTACCTCTGTGATATTGGGCAATTCACTGCTTACTGGTAAACACGTTCCGGTAGCCGGCGAATATGAAATTAAAAATGTGCAGGCCATGAAGATCATGGACAGTTTTGGTGCGGGGGGGTCTTTTACTGAGTATTACGCAATGGATTTTAACGATGATGTAGTGATGATGGGGCATGATGGGCCCTGCCATCCTAAAATAGCAGAAGGGAAAATAAAAGTTAAACCGCTAAAAGTTTATCACGGTAAGGTGGGGCATGGCTTATCGGTAGAAATGTCTGTTAGCCATGGCCCGGTTACACTATTATCAGTATTAGAAACCGGCAAGGGCACACTGAAATTACTGGTTGCCGAAGCAGAATCAGTTGCAGGTCCGATTCTGGAGATCGGAAATACCAATAGCAGGTATAAATTTTCTTCGGGTGCGAGGAACTTTGTAGAGGCCTGGAATCAGGAAGGCCCTGCCCACCATTGCGCGATAGGAAAGGGACACATTGCCTCAAAAATTAAAAAGCTCGGTGACATACTAAATTTGGATGTGGTACACATTAAGTAAGATGATTTTCTAATTGAATCCATACGGGAGCATGATCACTTGTTTTTTCCCATCCACGAACATGACGGTCGACCGCTGCAGCTTTGAGTCGACTGGTTAAGTGAGGGCTTAAAAGGAAGTGATCTATCCGTAAACCTGCATCACGGCTGTAGGCGTTGCGGAAATAATCCCAAAACGTATAAATCTTCTCATTTGGATGTAATGTCCTTAATGCATCGGTCCATCCTTGTTCAACCAGGGTTTTAAAGGCATCGCGAACTTCGGGTCTGAACAACGCATCATCAACCCAACGTTCTGGCTTATACACATCAAGTTCTGTGGGCATCACATTATAATCTCCTACAAGTATTGTAGGTATATCAAAATCCAGAAGGGCTTTGGCATGGAGTTTTAAGCGCTCAAACCAAGCCAGTTTATAATCGAATTTTAGTCCCGGAGCAGGGTTTCCATTTGGTAAATAAAGACAGCCAATAACTATCCCAGCTATAAAGGCCTCAATGTACCTGCTGTTTAAATCCTCTGGGTCGCCTGCAAGCCCTCGTCTGGTTTCTTTAATTTCCAGATTCCGTGCAAGGATTGCAACCCCGTTCCAGCTTTTCTGGCCATGCCATATGGCATTGTAGCCGGCGTCTGTTATGGCTTGTTCGGGGAACTTTTCCTGTGGCGCTTTTAACTCCTGCAGGCATACTATATCTGGTTGCGCTTCTTCGAGCCAGCGAAGTAGTACGGGTAACCGACCATTAATACCATTTACGTTGTAAGTAGCAATTTTCATATCAAGTTTATTTAAGCTTAACCATTAACTAAATGCAAAAGTTTAAAATATTAATTTTTTTGGATTGCCAGCATTGCTTTAGTTCTCCTGAGGCAAAGCTGAAGGACAGGTAGTTTATCGTCGAGATGACGATCCCTTTTATGATGATAACACAGTAATACCGGATAAATCTGCTTTTCCGTGTTTCAGGAATTCGTAGGTTATTCGATCTGCTTTACAGTCTGTAAACTGAATCCGGTTCCGTTTAAATGTATTGTTTTTAAAGAAAGTGTTGGTAAGTGTCGCATTCTGGAACTTTACCCAGTCAAAAACACAGTTTTCAAAATAACAATCCTCCAGTGTGCCATCAAAAACAATATCAGCTATATGTGTATCAATAAAAGAGGTACGATTCCACACTGTATCTGAAACTTTATTATTCTCGAAGCCTCCCGATTTGAAACTCACGCCCGTAAAATCAGCACCCGAGAAATCGCAGCCCTCTAAATGACTTTTTAAAAATTCAGCTTCTTTAAAAGCACACCCTTTAAATAAATTGTTACTTAAGTGGGAGCTCTGGATTTGGCTGCTGCTGATATCGGAACCTGAGAAATCACAGTATCTGATATAGCTTTTCAAAATTTTAGCCTCCTTCAGAAAACTGTTCTTAAATAGGTTGTTGTCTAAATTGGAGGCCCGAATTTGACTATTGCTGATGTCGGAGTCTGAAAAATCACAGCTGTCAAGATTGTTGCTTTTCAGAAGAAGTTCTGATAAATCCGAACCGATAAATTTGCAACGCTGCATGTTAGATGAACTGAATTTTTCATGTAGATTTTTCAACCCTGAAAAGTCAGCATCAACCCAATTTCCTTGCGACATATCCCAGCTAAGTTTTCTCCCTTGCTTTTCGGATGGCGTTCCAGCCTGTCGCACTTCAATAGCTCCAGACTGAAAGTTTTCTGAAAAATAGTTAAGGTCAACACCAAGAATTTCAGCCAGACGATTAAAAGTAGTGATGTCTGGCATTKATTCTCCGCGCTCCCACTTTCCGACTGCCTGGGGGCTGATGAACAGAAGTTGAGCTAACTGGACTTGAGAAGTATTTATTTTCTTTCGTGCTTCGGCAATTTTATTACCGATCATTTTTGTGCTTAACATAGGTACTATCTTTTTATTATTTTTTGGACACTACAAAGGTATTTGGATGCATTTCCCGAATCAACAAAATACATAAACTTATAGTTGTATTTATGCTACTTCTAGTTGTTATTGACAACTATAAGTAGTAAAAATCTAAATTTGCTATACAGGAACAAACAAAAATTAAAAGATAATGGACAAAAGAGTAAAATTTGATTTTGAAATATACTTTACCAACGGAGGAAGCATAAAAGGTGAAGATTTTAGATTAGACATAGCTGGTGATCACATTTCTGATAAAGAACTTGCTGATTATATTGTTGCCGATCTAAGACTGCTGATGGTTGGGCAAACCAAAATTCTGAATAAAGAAATTTTTAACGAGGTACACAAGCGCAAACCCGTTAATGAAAAGGCAGGATCAGATTTATTCATTGATTTGAGTCATACTATTGAAGATGGGCTTGTAACTTACAAAGGATTGCCAGCGCCCATTATTTGTGACTATTTGAGCCGGGAAAACTCAAAAGCGCTTTATGCAGAGGGAACCACGTTTCAAATTGGGAAAATTGAAATGGTAAGCAACACGGGTACTTATATAGATTGCCCTTTTCATAGATTTGAAGATGGGAAAGACCTCTCGGAAGTTGGGTTAGAATGTTTTACAGACCTCGATGCAATTGTAATACGAGTGCCCTTTTCTGACACGCTGGAAATAACTGAAGAACACTTAAAAAATTACGAAATCAGAAACAGAGCAGTTCTGATTCATACCGGTTGGGATAGCCGTTGGAATACGGAAAAATATTACGAGCATCATCCTTATTTAACAGAAGGGGCTGCCAAATATTTAAAAGATTGCAGTGTTAAATTAGTGGGTATAGATTCTCATAACATAGATAACACTAAAGGAAAAACAAGACCTGTTCATACTAC
Source organism: Pedobacter sp. 05T44 (assembly GCF_056395985.1). Taxonomy (NCBI): domain Bacteria; kingdom Pseudomonadati; phylum Bacteroidota; class Sphingobacteriia; order Sphingobacteriales; family Sphingobacteriaceae; genus Pedobacter; species Pedobacter sp. 05T44. The sequence continues at coordinate 44,968 of NZ_JBFTKO010000001.1, read as the reverse complement.
ACTTTTAGGCGCCGAAATATTAATTGTGGAACATCTTTGCAATTTGTACCTGTTACCTGCCGAAGGTTTTACTTTTAGTGCAATTCCTCCGAAATTCAAAGGCGTTGGAACCTTTCCAGTAAGGGCAATGGCTAAACTGGCCAAACCTGATTAGTGGTTATATTTACTGTCTGAGCATTTTATTTTAATCAAAATTTTGTTTTTATCTTTTTACTTATTTCTTTGTACTTCCGATACCTATAATGCACATCAATGAATAAATTCTCAGACGAACTCAACCACATCATAGCACTATACAACACACTTGATTTTTCAAAAGAAGACGATTTATTATCAGATATTGAAAACAAAAATACGTGCGAAAATATTTTGGCAATAGTTCAAACCATACTAAGCAAAGAGCCAAATCATTTTGAAGCATTATTATGGCGAATAAGAATAAATAACAGCCCTGTTTTTAGCAATACATCTGCCATACAAGAAGACTGTAACCTTATACTAAATACGAGTAGTGATATAACTAGCAGACTTCAGGCGTATGATTGGTTAATTTATATTTACCTGGAAAAACTATCATTAAATGATATTGCTATTGAAACGTTAGAAGATAAACTAATTGATGTTGGTGGCATAAAAGACAATCGTGCCTTACAAGACCAGGCTTTTGGCGATACTTATCATAAATTGGCTTATCTCCATCAAGAAAAAGGAGATGAGACCGAAGCGATTGATTATTACCTGAAATCGTTTAAACATGCGCCAAAAATGGTATCCAGAAATTATGAGGGTGGATTACTTTTACTGGAACTGGAAAGGTTTGATGAGGCAGAACAGTTATTGTCTAAACATTTTRATTTTGCAGAGCCTCTGGAGTGTGTAGGCTATACAGAAAAGATAGAGGAGTTGTTTAACAGGGGTAAATTAAATAAGCATTGGAATTTATTTAATTTATTTTACCCTACTGCATATGAGATGCCAACAGAATTTGGGTACAAAAACCGTCAGGAATTTGTGGCGAAGTATCTGCCCGTTATTATTAATGAAACCGAAAAAAATCCAACAAATGCCATAGCCTGGAGGATGTTGAGCAACAACTATTACTTTAATGATAAGAATGCAAAAAAAGGCTTCGATAATCTGACCAAATATTATGAGATAGTTAAGGAGGTAAAAGATTTAGCCATCGAAAGATATTATGATACAGCCGAAGATTTAAATATCGATTTACGAAGTATCGATTTTCCAATTTATCCCGATGGTGCAATTTGCTATAACATACTAACTACCTATCTGGAAAAAGGCAACGAGGCACAGGATAAAAATGATCATTTTTCGGCCCAGATGTATTATGAAACGGCAAAAAAATATGGTCTGGCCGGCTACCAAGCATTTAACAATTACTTTAATAGTGATAAGGGTTTGTCTATTAACAATGAGCCACACACTTTTGCAATGCTTTGCAATAATCTGGGTATTGTAATTAAACAAGTATCCTGGTATCAGCATAAAAGCTACCTTAACGACGAGTGTAAATTTGCTTCAGACATACATTGGCAGGGTTACCAGGTTTCGCCATTCTGGGAAAACTTAGATAATGGAATGGAAATTTCATGGAGAAATGAAAATGACCTGAACCTTGAAAAATTCTGTCTGGAAGTGCTTTCTAATTTCGATTATTACAAAAATATTCTGGAAGCAGAAAAATGGTATCAAGTGATGTTCTACCTCATAACTGCTTACCGACAATCGGAAAAATATGAAGAAGCAAAACAAATTTACGAGCAAACCATCCGAAAATTTGAAGAAAGCGGAGATGAGCATAAAACTATTGTAAGTATTGTTTTGGATACGGCTATTGTGTATTTCAACTTTTTAATGGCTAAAGGTTTGCATAATCAAAGTCTTAGCTATGTAAGTGATTTATTTAGCAATCCGGCTTATCAAAAAATGCAAAGCGAAAAAGCGGAGAGTTTTAAATATTATTTTATGGCGCATGCCTATCTGGGTTTAAACGACAAAAACGAAGCTCAAAAGTATTTTAAACTGATTACGGAGAAATTTGCAAATACTCAATTAGCCTATATACGCGACGTAGTGAACGATGCTAAGAGTAATTTGAATATTATAAACGCGGGGCAGAACTTTGATGAGGTAGTTGTTGCGCTCTATAAAACTCAACCTAAAAGAATTTTGGACTATCCTTTAAAGGCAAAAGAAGAAAATGTCAAATATTTAAAGCAGATGTTGAATTTGGTTACCAATAATAAAATGCCTTCTTCATCTGCCTGGGTAGAGAAAGACATGTATATTGGTTTTGAGCTTAGAAAAAAGCGAACTGAAATTGAAGAGATATACGATTCGTTTTTTTATATCCATTTGAAATCTGAGGATTTAGGGATAAGGTACGAGCTTGTAGAGTGGCAGGATATAGAAAGTGGGTTTTTAGGTTTATCAAAAAAAATAGTACAGCGCAATGCCTTTTATGTAGGGTTCTATACAGCGTACGAATCAAATGCATCTGATACACGAACAGAATTTGAAATGGCATCAGAACACTTGCAACAAAAGGCACAATATTTATGGAAAGAATGGGTAAATAAAATGCATTATCTATAAGTTTTATATTGTTATTATTCCATTCTTTACAGCATAAATAACCAAACCTGCAATGTTTTTAGAACCTATTTTCTCGAACAATCTGGTGCGATAACCCTCAACTGTACGCACACTTAGAAACAATTTATCGGCAATCTCGGAATTACTGCATTCCTCGCAAATGAGTTTAAGTACTTCGATCTCACGTTCGTTTAGCTTGGCCTCTTTTTGATGCAAACGATGCATGAAATTTATGCCCAACAGCTCTTTTGCCATGGTTATCGACAGGTTGTCGTTAAAATAAAAGCCCTTTGCATGTACGGTTACAATAGCATCCAATATTTCTTCGGGTTCGGCATTTTTTAAAAGATAGCCCGAAGCGCCCAGGCGCATGGCGTCTAAAATATACTTATCCTCGTTGTGCATAGAAAGAACTAATATTTTAATTTCCGGAAAATGCTGGTGAATATAAGCTGTTGCCTGCATGCCATCCATTTCAGGCATTTTAATATCCATTAGAATTACGTCGGGTTTATTATTGGTAATTTGATCAATTAGATCTTTGCCGTTTATTGCTTCTATAATTAAATTTAGTTCAGTATAATCTTCTAAAGTGAATTTTAGACCTTCACGGAAAATTTTATGATCATCAGCGATTGCTAAATTTATTAAGGCCATAGGTCAATTATCAAGTTTATTAATGTTTAAAGTAATAGTGGTTTGTGTACCTTTTCCAATTACTGAATGAGTTCTAATGTCGGCTTTTATTAATTGGGCCCGGCTTTGCAGATTTTTTAAGCCAAAGCCATGTACAATGGTGTCTTTATTAAAGCCGATGCCATTATCCTTAAAGTCCAGGCGGATCAATTCTCCTTCTTTACTTAAAGAGATGTCAATTTCCGAAGCTTGTGCGTGTTTTATGGCATTGCCAAACAACTCCTGCATCATGCGGTAAAGTGTAATTTCTATTTCGGGCTTAAAACGTTCTCCATTTAAATTTTGGCTATAGTTTACCTCTACGCCAGTATTTTGCTGCACATAATTAGACAAATCTTTCAGTCCATCGGTTAGTCCAAAGTCGATTAAAACTGTGGGTAAAACATTATGAATAATGTTGCGTATTTCCTGTATACATTCGTCGGTTAATTTACGGGTACTGGCTAGCAAGGTTGATGCATTTTCGGCATTGCCCGATAATTTGGCGATGCGATGCAAGTTTAATTTGATGGCCGATAACACCTGTCCAACGCTATCGTGTAAATCAACAGATAAGCGTTTACGCTCGCTTTCCTGCGTTTCAAAAACAGCCTGCAGGAAGCTGTTTTGTGCTTCGGCTTGCATTTTACGTTTTTCTTCCTGGTATTTTAGCATTTTGCGCTGGTAAAGAATTACAAACAAAAACAAAAATACCAGCAGTAAAACTACCACTAGTGTACCAATAATAAGTACTTCGGTTATATCGTTTTCTGTGGTTTGCAAAATAAGGCAATTGCGAATAAAAGGTTAGCTATTATATTAATTATGGAGTGAATGGTCCAGAAATTTGAAGATAAAGATCCTAAAGACCTCATGAGCATAAATAGAAAAATATTGATGCTGCAATAAGATAAAACGCCGGCACTTATCCAAAACATGGGTTGCTTTTCCAGGCGAACAATCTCGGCCTGATCAAGTAATTGCCAAAAATAGAGTAAGGATAATAAGATTAAGGTTACGCTTAAAATGGTATTTCCGATAGAAGGAAATTTTAATAATCCTTCTATAAAAAATGCATTGATAAAAATTAGCACCCCGGTTATTACAGAAAGCGCTAGTGAGAGTTTTTTTAACGCCAATTTATTAAATGCATGGAAATATATTAACGCATAAAATAGAACACTTACCAATATAAATAAATGAATTAAGGGCGCGTTGTTGGCGCGCCCTCCGCTGGTAATTAAAGTTATATTGAAGTGCCTCACCAAAAGCAAACTCAGATCGAACAAGCCTGAAACTATAAAAAATACAGCGGCAATTTTTTGCACTTTATTTAAGTGCTTATAGTTAAGTATTGCCGCTGCTATGGGCAAAAGCGCTGACAAGCTTGATAAGTTTTGCAAAAGGAGCTGCGGTGACATCGTTAATTCTTTAACTTTATTTGGTTAGTGCATTTTCAGGACAACCCGCACCTCCTGGGCATGGCGACGCTTGTTCGGCTATAGTGCGAGCTGCTGCTTTAAAAGACATGGCCATCATTGGTTTTTCTGGATCTGATGGAGTTATAGTTGGCACTTGCTCAGGTATTTGATCTATACCATCTTTATCGCTACCTACCAAAATCAGGTGCTTTACACCATATGCACCAACAATCCAACGTAAAAAATTGCTTATCGCAACAAAAATACGCTGAATCCAGTTTAGCCTCACTTCATTGGCATAGTAGATGCGGATACCTAAGCATTCGGGCTGTTCAAGGATCTGTTGTAAAATCTGATTCCCAAAAAAATGTGAAATCGTTTCATTTGGGTTCATGATACGATAATTCTTTGTCCAGGCGGCAGCAATCTTTATATCGATAGGATCGCCTTCGGTACCATCAATCGGGTGTTGTCTGTTTTGAGTTTCCATTTTATAAGATTCGTTTAGTATGGTTTACTAAAATTAAATATTATTAACTGTATTTCAAGTGTTTAGTAACGATTAAGGCCCTTTTTTTAATAATTGCGTAAAAGCCACATGGCGTATGCGTATTAACACGCATGCAAAAATCCGTGCAAGCTACCTTGTCCATTGCTGGTATTCATCAGAACTTTAGTCTATCAAAAAAACAAATCTAAAGGCGCTCTTAGGATCATTTAATTGCCAAATAGATTTTGACTAAAAAAATAAAAAAATGGAAAATAAACATGAATCCTCAGAAATTCCCTGCTGTCCGGAATTGTTAAAAGACAGCAATTGTGATGTATTGGTTTTTACACGCACATTAAATTATCCATTGTCTATAAAAGGGCAGGAGAGGCAAACGGCCTTAGTAGCCCAATTATTAATCAGCTTTAAATTAAGCCGATGCACTATAGGTAATGTGCTGGGTGATCCGGTTTATACAACCACCTTGTTGCCTGGCGAAAAAGTGCGCCTGGTTACAACCGATAGAAGAAGCAAATTTACTTACGATGCCAGCACTCAGTTAAGTTATCGTTCTGAACAGATATCCGAAGAACAATACTTTATGAAAGCATCGCAAAGCTATTTTTCTGATATGGAAAACAATCAATCGGGAAATCAAAACAGCGAAAATAAAGACCATTGGGATTTTAKTGGTGGCTCTAGCAGTAGCATAGATATTAATCCGTTTAGCCCTGGAGTAGATTCTAATAGCAACTCTACCAAAAACCACAACAGTTCGTCAACGCTCGATTATTTAAACAGTCAGAGCAGCAATATGCGAGCTTCGGCAACTCAGGCTGTAAGTGCTACGCAGAAAGCGCACTCTATTTCGATTGGCGAGGTAGCCACTAAAGTGCATGCCGAAGGTCAATCAGAAGATCATTTCGAATCTTCTTCCAGGGAGTTTTCGAATCCTAACGGTTGCCATGCCATCTCRTACTTTTTCTATCGGATGAATAAAAAACAAGTGGTAAAATTTGAATTGGTAAGCATAGAGAAACTGATTAGTGTTTCTGGAATTACAAATTTCGCTTTTGTAAACCCGATCATAACACCTGCTATGCGCGAAGAGGCTTTAAAAGAACTAAACAAAGAGCTAATTGCGGCAGGTATTTTAGATGATAAAGGTGAAGTATCAGCCGCTTACCGCAAGAAATTTGAGTTTTCAATGGAATTCTCATTGCCTACGGCCGGCGTTATTGTAAAGGGCTGTTTGGACGAATGTAATATCTGCGAGCCTGCTGCAAGAGAACGCATCCATTTACAAAATGAACTTTTAAGAAGACAAATAGAACTACTTGAAAAATCACAAGAATATCGTTGTTGCCCTAATGATTGTGATACAGAGAAAGATATTTAAGACGTGCTCTCCAAACTACACTCAGCATGCTAAATAGGGTAACGGCTGTAAGTCTGGGTGTATCTATAATCAAATAGCGGAGTAAGCCGAAAATCCGATAAAAGAGTAGGCTATTAAAATAATCAAAACTATGTATATTTCCATGCAAGGCAATTGGACCGTACGTGTTACGGCCAAAAATGCAACCTTTAAACAGCAGTTTGTAGTACAAGGTGCTACAAGTGGAAACGGCACTTATCAGGGTACAGTCGGCGCAGCCGATGTAGTAGTAACCGGTGCCATGTGGACGCTTAACATCCAACATAATCCGGGTACTGGTTTTCAGAATTCTGATGCCCGAATTAAATTTCCAACCAAAGTGGGCGGGAATTACCAGTTTCAAATTCAGTCTAATGACGGCGGAGGTGATCAGGATTTTGATGATCTGGTGCTTACCTGTTTTACCCCAGCCGGTTATCAGGATTATTTAGCCTATGGCCATGTGAGTACCTACAGCGGCCTTTGTCTTTATAATCCATGTTATCGCAGTCACTTTGTTATCGATAATATTTTTGCTTTCGAAAAAGCGTTAAAAAATCCTGGAATACGCGAAGTGTTAGAGAAATATTATCCTGAACGTATTCCATCGGTTATTGTAAATCCAAATCCACCAGATCCGGGTCCGTTTAAACCCCTTATGATTAATTTAACGGACGACAGACAAACCCCGAGTCGTGTAGCTGATTTATTTAGCATCGAAAACCAGGAAAGGGCGATTGATACAAGGGCCGCCAGTTTAAAAGGCACTGAAAATATTTCATTAGAAAGCACCCTGAAATATACCAAGACMATACAATTAGATACCAATGTAAGTAATACGCTAAGTTCGGCCCGACGTGACATTGTTGGTGTTTTTGATAATGCCCGTTTTGGATGTAGCGTTGTTGATGGTAAAAATATCAGCTTAAATTTTGAAGAATACGACCGTACCGCTRCCGAAAAAGCAGGAAACCCCTACACTGGTAGCGGAGAGCGTAGAAATTTAGGCTTTGCCATTACCGATATGAATGGTAACTACATTTTTCATTATAAACATACGCTTACAGATATATTTGACGAACTGTTTGATTATGCCAGTGGCGAAGATCTTGCAGCGCAAGTGATGCCAGATCTGATTGTAAGTATCCCCGGATCTACTGTTGGAGCACCTGTTTTGTACGAAAGTGCCTGCTACTTTAATGTAAGCCGAATTAAGCGTATTGATATTTGTATCCCTGCATCGGTTATACCTAAACCTTTTAATTGTTTTAACGGCAATATGATTGGTTCACTAGGCAATGTAATTATAGGTGGCAACCAAAATAGTACTGCCAGTTTTGCCTTTGCTGCTATGGATAGAAATTCTGCGGCCTTAGATAACCACTTACATGCCGATGGCCGCATTAGCAGCCACAATGTTTTGGCAGGTTTGAACATAGATTGTGCAGCCTGGGCGGGTACAGTAGATGTAAAAGGTTGTTTGTATAATACACAAAGGAAAGCTAATGATCCGATAATTGCCTTTTATACCATTAGATATAGCAAAAACATGTCGGAACCTTTCAGTTCCTGGAATTACGTAACGGAAGGTTATATGGGCTATTTATTTCAGGGCTTTGGGTTAGATTTATTGCCAAAATTAATAGGTTCATACGATACTATACCGCTAAAAGTTGATGGCGGACCGGCAATTAAAGTACCTTATTACTTAAACGTAGAAGCTCAAATTGAAGCAGGTATACCCTGGATACCATATGATAAAAACCGTTTAATCCAATTAAACACGGCAATTTATCAGAGTACTGCACCCGGAACGGTTTATTTCCGTATGGACGGTTATGATGCTGCAGGAAACCATATATCAGGCGCTACAGATATGATTGCCATGTATATTGATAATAATTCTCTTGGCTTTAGCCTGGACAATGTTTGGTTTGATGCCGATGGTGTAAACATTGTAAAAGCAGAATGTAATTTGTATCGCATTAAAGAGGCCTACTTAAACACTCCGCTAAACGTTACATTTAAAGCTTGTGAAACCCATCCCAATTCTGTATTTCAGGATCATTATGATCTATCTATCGGAAAATGCGGAACCTCTGCGGGTTTTGAAGTAAAACGATTAGGAAGTTCATTGCCCGAACCAAGTATTTTACATGGTGATAACCCTACTAACAACGAGGCTCATAATTGTCCGGGCTATCGCGGTACGGCAGATGCAAGCAAGTTTGGAGACTCAAATTCGCACCAAATTACTTTTGTTCCCTTACCTGTTCCAACAGGAAAATGGCTTGAACCTACTGAAAGTTATGCAACCGTTTCTATTGGTTTAACGGCGTCAAAAAGAACAACCAATGGTTATGGGGCAGGTGCAAATGCCGGCAACTACATTGTAAGTGCTGGGGTAGCCATAGAACGTTTACCATAAACACAAAGCAATGACAGCTTATTTGTTTCTAATTTCTGTCCTTTCCGTTTGGCGTGTTACCCATTTAATACAAGCCGAAGATGGCCCTTTTGATGTAATTTATAAACTAAGAAAACTTGCAGGTAAAAGCTTTTTTGGTTCATTAATGGACTGTTTCTTCTGTTTGTCTATTTGGGTAGCACTACCAATAGKAATTTATTTCGGTAACAATTGGATCGAGAGCATATTGTTGGTCCTGTCGTTTTCGGCAGCGGCAATATTTTTAGAACAAATAATTATGAAAAAATCTAATTACCCTTAAAAACTAAAACTATGAACTGCTGCGGACAAAAAAGACAAGGTCTACAATTTAATTCTGCTATTGATGCTTCTGCTTATAAAGCAGAAACAGAAAATAACCTCACTACAACAGATCAAAAACCCACTTATTTTCGATATAACGGCAATAGCGAATTGCAAGTGAGAGGGATTTTTCACATAACATATACATTTTCTGCTCAAAGACGTCAATTTCTGGTACACTCAGAAGATGTTTCTATAATGAGGGGTTATGCAGATTTAACAGAGGTAAGGGAACCCTAACCTTCGCTTTTATGTATTACAGATTTCTATGGGGTGTAGACGGTATGTAGATGCTTTTAGTGTTTTGTGTAGCTGTTTTGTAGACAGCTAAACCTTGGAAATCAATTCCAATGTTCAGAATTTTGTACTTATCAAATTCTATTCATTCTTCATTATTAGCTAATCCGAGTATGCAATTACCGTTTATTGAGATCATAGAATCTGTAACCCCCGATCCGAACATGTTGATGTGGAAGTTTGCAGATGGGGACAAAGAAATAAAGAATGGTGCAATATTAACCGTTCGGGAAAGCCAGTCTGCATTATTTCTGAATGAAGGCCAGCTGGCAGATGTATTTTCCGCTGGAAAATATAAACTGGAAACAGAAAACATTCCGGTGCTGACACGTTTGAAAGGTTGGAAATACGGTTTCCAAAGTCCTTTCAAGGCTGATGTTTATTTTTTTAATACGCACCAGTTCATCAACCTTAAATGGGGAACACCAGTGCCAGTGCTAATGAGAGATAAGCAATTTGGACAAGTGCGTGTCCGTGCTTTCGGCTCGTTCAATCTCCGTATAAAAGAAGTAGGAAAATTCTTTAAAGAATACGCAGGTACCTATCCTCGGCTAACCATTGCCGAACTGGAATGGGGAATTCGGGACTTCATTGCAGCAAAATTTGCGGAAGTGCTGGCACAGGCAGGTATTGCAGTGATAGATGTGGCGGGAAATCTCTCTGTTTTGAACGAAAAGGTGCAGCCGCTTATTCAGCCTTATTTTAGCCAACTCGGACTGGAGGTAACCAACTTTCTGATCGCCAGTGCTACGCTGCCAGAAGAGGTGCTAAAACATTATGATACTGTTACCGGAATGAATATGGTAGATGATATGAACAAATTCTCTCAATTCAACACGGCTAATGCTATCGGAAAAGACCATACTGCTTTGAACGACGCAGCTAAACAGGCAGCTGCACTTTCAATGATTTTGAATCACCAGCAGCAGCCTGCTAGCCAGCCCCAGCCTACGGATGATATCACTACCCGCTTGAAGAAGCTGAAGCTGCTTTTTGATGAAAAACTGATTGATGAAGCAGAATATGCTACTAAGAAAGAAGAGCTGCTAAAACTCCTGTAGATATGGCAGAGGAAGAAAAGAAAAAGACGCTGACCTACGTGGAAAAGCTGAAGCAACAAGCCCTTTCCCAAACGAATTATGGAGGAGAGATACCGGACAAAGCAGCGCGGATGGAAATACGTGATTGCCCTAATTGCAGTGCCGGCAGGGCCTACCGCGATGGTTTGACGAATTGTGCATATTGTGGGTTCCGCTTCATGGATAGTAAATTGACAGACGGTATTCATATAAAGAAAGACAATAATTCATAATGGAAGAACTGTTAAGGCAAACACAAGAACGATGGTTTGTTTTTCTGGAAAAGCTGGAAGTAAGGATGGGAGAGATGTGTAACGCTGCCATTCCGGAGCTGAAAGCGATTTTCAAAGAGGATCAGGACCCGTATAAAAGAGCACACGGCCGCATGCTGGCAGKGTTGCTGGGCCAGTTACGCCGGATGCAGGACCAAGCAAATGAAGTAAAAGAGGATAAGATTCTTGGTCTGATATATTCATCAGGGGTGTTTACATCGAACGATTTCAGAGAGGCCTGTTTCAACCGCCATTATGCTTTTGAAAAGCGATGTCACGATTATACTTCATTGTTACGCGAAGCTGCCGGTCAACAGGATCTGGAGGCATTTTACCAGGAGCAACTAGCTTCATTTGCGTTAATAAAAGACCAGTTCACCTGTAAGCAATGCGGAGGAAAAATAGCGATCTCCAAAATGTTCTTCATCGCAACGTATGTGACTTGCTTGTATTGCCAGACACAGAATACCTTTATGCCGTCCAGCGGTGCACAGATGGTTTTGCATAATGCACGCAGCCTTGCCGAACAGCGTACTGCACATTTGTTAAAAATCTATGAGGAACGGCAGCCTAAAGATCCTGCATTATACCAGCAATATCTTCGTGCAATGTTTGACCAATGGAACCAAATTACCCCAGATATGGAAGAAGAAAATGAAAAGTTCTATCTCCGCCTGCTAAAAGATAATAGCATTAATCATTTATAAATATTATTATGTCGAACAATCCATTATTAGAACCCATTCATGGGATTAGCCTCGAAGATTACAGTGCCGCATGCGCCAAACTGGGAAGCGGTTTGAGCGAAGAAGCAATCGCAAAAGCGCTCGGGATAGAATTACCGGTATGGCAGGAAGCCAACCTGCTCTGGCCAGAAAGAATGAAGCAGGATCAGACTTATGAGATCATGACGCTGTTTGGCCAGTATTTTGCTCAAGCAGGGCAACATCCGAAGTTTAGCAACGCAGTAAACAGCGGTGCTGAAGATGCAGGATATACAGCACAAATAAAAGCAGATAAAGATTTCTACCAGGAACTGGAAGTAGCCCGAAATGTGGCATATGAGTATGGACTGGACGGTGCCCAGTGGATTGCTGATAAATACGGTATTACTCTTGGAGATTTCCAGATAGCTGCTTCCAAATGGAACACGCAGATCCATGCTGACATCCAGGCAGATTTTCAGGAATATACCCAGAAACAGGATGCTTATAATGCAAAGTACAGACAAATGTTTGCATCAGCCCAGGGTGGAAATGTAGCGGATGACATAACATTCTAAAGTAATGTTCTCGTAGTAGAATTCTTATCTTGCAACTAGCTGAAAACAGCTAGTTGCAAATGACTTTTTACAGCTATTGCAGTAAACATTTTCTGACCGTAATTTCGACTGCCTGGATACATTCGATGGTTTTCAAGAACCAAGTTATGAATAAAAGAATACTAAAAGTACTATCGGTAAAATTACTGCTCTTGTTGTTCAGCCATATGGCTTACGCACAGAAGGCGCCGGAATGGGTTCTTCCTACTACTCCTTTTAATGAAGCTGAAACTGCAAGGTTGATGGAAAAGGGAACAGCTACCATACAGGGAACTGCTACATTGAAAAAAAAAGGCAAGGATAATTTTGGTGTTAAAGGAAGCCAGATCCTGTTGTTTCCGGTAACGCCATATTTTATGGAGTTTCTGGAGCTGAAGAAAAAATTTAATAGCCGCAAAAAGCAGGCTACCATGAGTAGTGTTGCATTTACTTACCGGGTGGAGGGTAGGTTTGTCGATGACAAGGGGACCTTTCGGTTTACTGACCTGAAACCGGGAAAATATTACATTATCAGCTGGATTGCCTTTGCGAGACAAAAAACAGTTGCTGTTCAAACCGGTACCAGTACCTCATATAATGTTTATGGATATGTTTTAGGCTCATCACCAATTTATGAGGACTACCAGTATGATGTCTTTATTGAAAACGAAATCAGTGGGTTTGTGGACGTAAAGGATGCAGGTGCAGTAATGAATGTGGTTGTTCATAATTAAATCAGGAGGAAAACCGATGAAAAAAGAACATTTATTTTTATGCATAATGCTTTTGTGGGGCGTGGTATCATTCAGTGCTATTGCTCAAACTATAAAAATACCCGATCCGAATTTTAAAAAGCAACTTGTTATTCTTGGGGTAGATCTTAATGGAGATGGAGAAATTCAGCTGTCTGAAGCACAAAAAGTAACAAAGCTAAATGTAGATCAGGCTGGTATAAGTTCATTGATAGGTATTAAAAGTTTCGCAAATTTAAAAGAGCTTAGCTTTTGGAATAATCAGGTAAAAGTGTTGKATCTTGAAGGTATGAAAAATCTGGAAGAGATCTTTGGTTATAACAATCAGATCCAGAACATGAACCTGAGAGGATTAACCAACCTAAGGACTTTATATGTTCATCAGAACAAAATCAGTACACTAGACTTAACCGGACTGCTGAAGCTTGAAGAGATAAAAATGCACGACAATGCACTGTATAAAGTCGATATTCCTAACCTTCCAAAGCTGGTGCACATCGATTTTCAGAAAAATACATTAAATGAGTTTAAAGTGTCTGGATGTGCTGCTGTGAAATTAATCAGACTGAGCGAGAATCAGTTATCGAAACTAGACTTTAGTCAGTTTAAAGAACTTGAGGAGTTGTCTTTGAGAGATAATCCCTTAGTTTCTCTTTATGTGTCCGGCCTGAGAAAGCTTAAGTTGTTAGACTGTTCTTACACTTATTTAACAAATGTTAATATGAGTGGAACAGTAAGTTTAAGCAAAATCGACTGGTAACAATCGGTTGAGCATTTTAACAGTAATGCTAATTAATTTCTTTCTGAAATTGTAACCTGACAGCAGTACGCTTTTTTCATTATTAATTTGAGAGACACTGTTACAGATAGTTACGGTAAAAACCGGGTGTTAAATTTTATGCTATTTTATTTGCATTTTAAGAATATCTAATTATATTTGATATTATATGAATACGTATTCATAAATTTATACATTTACATAGACAGATTGAATTGAGTAAAAAGCATAGTACATCACAAGACGTAGCCGAATTGGCGGGAGTTTCACAAGCGACAGTATCAAGGGTTTTTGCGGGCGGAGCAATTGTTTCGGAGAAAAAGAAAAAGAAGATACTGGAAGCTGCTGAAGCGCTGGGCTATCAACCTAATGCCCATGCGAGAAGTCTGATTACCAAAAGGACCCGCATGATAGGGGTGGTGATGCGTAATATCCGAAATCCTTTTTATTCCGCAGTGCTTGAAATATTTCATAACCGCTTGTCGGCCTTAGGATATCATCTCATATTTATCAATTCAACAAATGAAGAGATCCAGGAAAAAGAGATCAGCCAACTGCTTGAATATAATGTTGAAGGTGTAATTATAACAGATGCGTTGCTGTCATCATCGGCTGCCTTAAAATTTAAGCGAAGTGAAATAGCTGTTGTTTTGTTTAACCGTTATACGGAGCAAGCTGGAAGTAGTTCTGTATTTTGCGACAATTACTTGGCTACTAAGCAGATAGCTGCCTATTTGGTAGAATTGGGACATAAGTCTTTTGCTTTTATATCTGGTCCTTCTGATACCTCTACGACTTTAGATAGGCTTAAAGGTTTTGAGGAAGTATTGAAGGAAAGAAACATTGATGAGTTTATGATTGAGTCTGGTAATTACACCTATGAGAGTGGCTTCAAATCTGCACAGGAACTAATGACAAAGAATAAACACATCGATTGTGTCTTTTGTGGCAATGATATTATTGCCCTGGGGGCAATGGATGCCATTAGGGTAATAGGGTTGAGGATACCGGAAGATGTTTCGGTATTTGGATTTGATAACATCAGGATGGGCGCCTGGCCTTCATATTCGTTGACGACCTGGGAGCAGCCTGTAGAAGAGATGATAGACGGCACAATAGAGATTTTGTTAAACGAGATAAAAGACAATACCGCTAAACCTAAAACATTGATGTTTAAAGGACATATGGTGGTTAGAAATTCAGTTAAAAAGAAATAGCCTGGCTATTTTTTTGACATATTATGAATACGTATTCAAAAAATAAATACACAAATAGACCGATGAAAAAAACCTAAATAAATGTCAACTTTTCAACCAAACCCACTAAACCATGCAACTTTTTACCAAACCAAAATTACCGCCATGCAGCGCTTGCTGTGTGCTTGTAAAATCAACAGATGACCTTGTTGTTTTGCGACAGGGATTCACATTGTTGTTGTTTCTATTTATTATTTCATTTTCACTGATCGCTAAAGCCAGTGGCCCCAGATTGCCATTACCTGAAGACTCTTTTGTGCTTAAAGGGATAGTTGTTGATGAAAATGAAGAGACTTTGCCCGGAGCCACAGTTCGTGTTAAAGGGACGGCCAGCGGTGTAGTCACAGATATAAATGGAAAATTCCTGCTCGAGATAGGGAGTGAACAAGACTCTATAATTGTGAGCTTTGTTGGATACAAGAGCAAGACCCTGCGGGTGGGCAGTAACAGAACGATTACTGTCAAATTGGAACCGGATGAGAGCCGACAAAAATTGGATGAGGTGCAAGTTGTGGGGTATGGATCCCAAAAGAAAGTCAATCTGGTTGGTTCCATATCTACCGTTTCAGTTAAGGATATCCAGAAGTTTGCCACTCCATCTTTAACCAATGCAATTGGTGGCAAGTTGGCCGGAGTGATGACCCGTCAGTCGTCTGGACAGCCCGGATATGATGCCGCCAGTATATTTATTCGCGGTCAGATCTCGCAGAGTGGATCGAACAAACCGCTTGTGGTTATAGATGGTATAGAGCGGGATCTGCAGGATTACTGGACCACATTGAACGTTCAGGAGATAGAGAGTTTTTCAGTTTTAAAAGATGCGTCTGCCACTGCTGTTTATGGTAGCAGGGGAGCAAACGGTGTCATTCTGATCAATACTAAAAAGGGAACTGTAAGTAAACCAAGAGTGAACTTTAGATCAGAATCCGCAATTGTAACTCCTTTGCGGGTGGAGGACAATATAAATAGTTTTGACTACGCCACATTAATAAATGAAAATAGGATACGAACAGGGCAGGCACTTGCTTATTCTGATGTGCAGCTGCAAAAATTTAAGGACGGCTCTGATCCTTACCTTTACCCTAATGTAGACTGGTATGATATAATATTTAGAAAGCACACCAGCCAAACCATTAATAATTTGGGTGTTTCCGGTGGAAGTGAAGCAGTTAAATACTATGTTAATTTAGGATATACCTCTCAGCAGGGAAGTTATAATGAAGAGGCAGGAAATGTTTATAAAACAAATGCGGCACTGAACAGATATAGCTTCAGATCCAATGTTGATATTAAAGTTGCAAAGAATATTGATATGAGTTTGGGTCTGTCGGCAATTATTTCAGGTACAAATTATCCTGCATATGACGCCGACGGCGTCCTGTTTTATCTGAAGCTCACCAATCCAATGATCATGCCTTTTAAAAATCCTGACGGCTCTAATTCCGGGGCAACGGGTGATTTGATCATCAATCCATGGACAAGGATTACCAAATCAGGATACACCCGGCAGAGTTACAACACAACAATTAGCAATCTTGGACTTAAGTGGGACTTATCATCAATAACTCCCGGTCTCTCTGTAAGGGGATTGGCTTCATTCGATGTAGTTGATATTACGCAGAATGTGCGGACCCAAAGCCCTGATGCATTTCGCTACGAGATTATAAATGGTCTTGAAAAATATACCCGTACCAGTACCGAAAGTGCTTTGGCACTTAGTAACCGATACGAAACCTATAGGACAATGTATGGGGAAGTTTCTTTAAACTATGACCGCACGTTTGGAAAACACAGCATCTCCGGATTGCTGTTAGGAAATAAGAAGGATGCACAAAACGTCGCTACTTCAAATTCCATCGACAATTTACCTGAACGACGGTTAGGGCTTATCAGTCGGGTAACTTATAATTATGATACCCGCTATTTAATTGAACTCAATGCCGGCTATACCGGTTCGGAAAACTTTAAGAAAGGAAAGCAATTTGGCTTGTTCCCGTCTGTAGGAGCAGGATGGATTGTCTCTAACGAGAAGTTCTGGAATAAAGATGTAATCAACAGTCTTAAAATAAGGGGTAGTTATGGAAAGGTCGGAAATGATCGGATTGGAAACCCGCTGCAGCGCTTTATTTTTCTATCTACATTTAACAAAGGGGCAACAGGATACGAATTTGGTAATGGGCAGACTTACAACCCTGGTGGTCTCAGTGAGCTGCGTATAGGGAATGAGGATGTGACCTGGGAAAATGCTTATAAAACAAATGCAGGATTTGACCTGGAGCTATTTAATGGGAAATTCACCTTAACTGCCGATGTATTTCATGAACGAAGAGAAGATCRGTTATTGTTAAGGGCAACAATACCTACTTACACTGGTTATCCGGGTGGTACGGTTCCTTATGCAAATTTAGGGGTTTCCACAAATAAAGGAGTGGAAGGTAATTTACAGTTAAGAAATACGACTAAGGGAGGGTTCTACTATTCTTTTTTAGCTAATTTCTCTTTTGCGAAAAGTAAGATAATTGAAAATGACCAGCCTCAGCAGTTGTATCCGTGGCAAGAGCTAAGAGGACATTCAATAGGTGCTAATTTGGGTTATGTTGCGCTTGGATTGTTTAAAGACGCGGCAGATGTTGCAAACAGCCCAAGTCAGGCAAATTTGGCCGGAGGTGTTACCAATTATGGACCCGGTGATATTAAATATAAAGATTTAAACAACGACGGAATAATAGATATTGCCGACAGAACTGTTATTGGTGAATTTAGCGGATCGTTTCCTCAGATCATGTACGGTTTTGGCAGCACGCTGGGCTACAAAGGCTTTGATATCAGTATCTTTTTTACCGGAGCCGCCAACAGGGATTTCTTTTACGGTCAGGGATATACTACCTGGGCATTTCAAGGTGCAGAAGGGCTGTATAATGTACAGCAAAATTATTTTGATCAGCGCTGGATTCCGGGAGGTGATAATACAAATGCAAAATATCCCGGTATCAGAGCAAATAGTACAAACAACTATATCGGTTCTACTTTATGGAAAGAGAGTGGTAACTACCTGCGGATCAAAAATGCAGAAATTGGTTATACACTATCAAGCAAGTTTACAAAGAAAATCTCCCTAAGTAACGCTCGAATATTTATAAACGGAACCAATCTGGCTACCTGGGATAACCTGAAAGTTATTGATCCTGAATCTGATTTTGGTTCTGGCAGACATCCCATAAATAAGACCTACAATTTCGGCTTAGAGGTTACTTTTTAATTTTTATTAAACTAAAGTTAGATATCATGAAAGCAACTATAATATTATTTTTTATCACCGTCCTGCTTCTTACAGCTCCTTCATGTAAGAAAGACTTTTTGAATAAGACTCCGGATGGGGACATCAATATTGACCAGGTTTTTTCCAATCCTGTTTTCGCTGAACAATTTTTAACAAATACATATTCCCATTTACCAAGAGAATTTGTATTTCCTGATAATGGAAATGGAGTTTCGATGACCAACACCTTTACCGGTGCTGCCGATGAGATGGAGCAAGGGCACGAGCCTTCTTATTGTAACAGAATGAATGATGGGACATGGAGCATAGACAATGCTACCAATGTTCAGGATGGTTGGTCAAACAGTTATCAAGGCATCAGAAAGGCAAATATCTTTATTGAAAATATCGATAAGCTTCCATTAACAGAACTGGTGACCCAGGATAAAATCAACAAATGGAAAGGGGAGGCTATCTTTTTAAGGGCCTATTATCATTTTCTATTGATCAGGATGTATGGGCCTATACCTATTATTGATAAATCAATTCCTATAAATGGCGACTTTTTAGCGGAAACAAGACAACCTATAGATAAATGTGTTGATTTTATTGTAAACGAGTGTAATAAGGCAGCAGAAATGTTAAATGTTCGTGTCCCAGCAAGTGACGATAGTCAGTTTGGCAGACCCACTAAAATTACTGCATTGGCATTAAAAGCACGTGCTTTACTATTCATGGCTAGTCCATTATGGAATGGAAACGCAGATTATGCTGATTTGAAACAAGATGGTGTCAGATTGTTTCCGGATTTCGCTGCTGAGAGATGGAAAACTGCTGCGACTGCAGCTAAGGCCTGCATAGATCAGGCAGAAGCTGCAGGTCATAAACTGTACAAATCTGCTACAAACGATCCTATTCTTAATTATCAGGAGTTGTTTTATGTCAATTGGAATGACGAGGTCATTTGGGTAAGAACGATGGGGGGATACCTGGATCTGGATGTTTATAGTGAGCCCAGAGGAATGCCGGGAACAGGTTTCACATTGAACGCGCCAACACAAAATATTGTTGACGATTATGAGATGGCCAATGGTGAGCGTCCTATCCTGGGATACAATGCTGATATGACCCCGATAATCAATCCTGCATCAGGTTATGTAGAAACAGGTAATACAGCTACCGATAATCCAAATTATGTTGTAGGTACCCGCAATATGTATGTAAACAGGGAGCCCCGGTTTTACGCCAGCATCATGTTTACCGGCCAAAAATATAAACCGGATCAAAGGAGTCCACTAAACGATCCGTTAAAGTTTTGGAAAGGTGCTCCGGACGGAAGGGCTACTAATAATGCAGGTAATTACAGTKAAACTGGATACCTGATGAAAAAGTTTGGTCATCCGAGCTACAAAAGGAACGGGAATACCGGTCCTAGAAAAACCTGGATATTATTTCGGTTAGGAGAGCAATATTTAAATTATGCCGAAGCACTTAATGAATCTGATGGCCCGATAGCTGATGTATACAAATATGTTAATCTGATTAGAAACCGTTCTGGTCTCCCAAATTTACCATCAGGATTATCAAAGGATGAAATGAGGGAAAAAATATGGCACGAACGGCGTATAGAGCTGGCTTTTGAAACAAATCGATATTTTGATACCCATAGATGGAAGACTGCTGAAGCCATCGATAGCAAAAATGTATATGGCATAGATGTGAATGGATTGGATTATAACATGTCAAGCGATGCATTTTATAAAAGAACTGTTGTCGAAGCCAGGGTGTTTACAGATAGACATTATTTGTGGCCAATACCTCAATACGAAATTCAAAAAAATATAAAACTGACTCAAAATCCGGGTTGGTAAAACCCAGTTAATTTTCTTAAAAATTGTTTATGAACAGATTAATTTTCAAAGGACTTATACTTATCGGATGCTGCTTTGTTTCAGCAGATTTAGGTGCTCAGGAATTGTACGATTTACCTGTGGGTAAAGAAACCCGTTGGGTTAGCCTGGAAAATCCATCTGCCGAAAAGGGTAGAGGCGCTTTGGAAAATAAAGGTGCAAAAGGGCGTGCCAGTGTCTGGGTAGGCCCGGGTGAAAAGATCATGCTAATGGATTATAACGGATGTGGTATCATAAACCGGATCTGGATGACCATTATAGATAGAAATCCGGAAGCCCTCAGGTCGATAAAACTTGAAATGTATTGGGATAATGCCGATAAGCCTGCCGTTTCTGTACCCCTGGGAGACTTCTTTGGTATTGGTTTAGGAAGGATGACTACTTTTCAAAGCGCTTTATTCAGCAGCCCGGAAGGTAGGTCTTTTAACAGTTATGTGCCAATGCCGTTTACCAAACATGCCCGAATCGTACTGGTTAATGAGGGCAGACAAAAGCAACTTTTGTTTTATGATGTGAATTTTACCAAACTTAAAAAGCACGCTAAAAAAATTGCTTATTTCCATGCTTACTGGAGCAACAGCGCTGCGGCAGGATTGGCTGAAGATTTTGAAATATTACCACGTGTCAAAGGTGAGGGACGTTTTTTGGGAACCAATATCAGTGTGATTACCGATAATGTTTATGGAACTACCTGGTTTGGAGAAGGAGAGGTAAAAGCATATCTGGACGGAGACAATCAGCATCCTACTCTTGTTGGTACCGGCACAGAAGATTACATAGGGTCTGCCTGGAACCTTGGTCCTTTTTCACAGCTGTATCAAGGTGCACCAATAGTGGATAAGGAAAAACAACAATATGCATTTTATCGATATCACATTCCTGATCCTGTTTATTTCAATGCTGATTGCAAGGTTACCATTCAGCAAATGGGCGGGGGTGGCCGGGACCTCATCAGGGGTATTGCAAAAGCAGGCGGTAAAGTAAAACCAATATCGGTAATGACCCAGAAAGGAATGGTCAAACTGATGGAAGAAACGGGATTTCCAGATATCAATGATGATAAGTTTCCTGCCGATGAATGGGTTAATTTTTATAGGGTAGATAATTACTCCGCCACTGCGTATTTTTATCTTGATAGCCCTCAGAGCAATTTACCTGCGCTTGCACCCCTTGAACAACGATTGAAAGGAATTAAAAACAATAAATAGTATGAATTGGAACCAACCGGATATCTGGATCGTTATTAGTTACTTAATTTTAATGTTTGCGCTTTCTCTTTGGCACAGACGGTTTTCCTCTGCTAATCTGGAGAATTTTTTCCTTGGCGGTCGCAAAATACCAGGATGGTTAAATGGAATATCTTATACTGCCGCATTAGTCAGCCCTGATGCAGCCACTGGATATGGTGGATTGGCAATTGTAACAGGTTCGTTTATTTCGTGGTGGTATTTGAGCCGTTTTGGTTTAGCCTTGTTCCTTGGGGGGGTGCTTTTTGCCGTATTCTGGAGAAGATTAAACCTCTTTACTTCATTAGAGTTTTATGACCTGCGGTTTCCTGCAAAACCTGCCGCTGCTATGCGTTTGTGGATCGCAATAAGAACCTCGTTAATTGCTATGCCGGCGTGGACCGGCATCACCTTGTTGGCCGCTTATAAGATCATGGGGCCAGCATTCGGTATAACCAAAGAGGAAACCATGTATCTGGTTGTACCGATCTCCTTTCTTTTTGTTTTCTTTTCAGGGTACAAAGGGGTAGTCATGTCCAATCTGATTCAAATGGTGATCTTCTTTGTCGGTACAATTACGCTTGCCTGGCTTACTTTAAACCATTTTGGTGGCCCTCAGGCAATGACGGCTACATTGAACCAGGCTTTTGGTACCACACATCCCGAAATATTACAGATGGTGCCCCCATTAAATCATGATGTGTTTCCAATTGCTGCAGGCATGGCCTGGTTATTTGGTCAGAGCATTGGCTATGGCGGGGATGCTGCACCAATGGGTGGAGCAATGGAAGGACAGCGTATTCTTTCAACGAGAACTCCAGCAGAAGCCCTAACAATGTATGTGGTCACTGCAATTAGCATGTTTGTACTGTTGCTGCTCGTTACCTTACCAAGTATTTCAGCAGCGGTTCTGTATCCTGAGTTAAGAGCATCTGGGGCAGACAGAGAACTTGTGTATGGTCGGTTAATGAAGGATATGTTACCTGTAGGCGCCATGGGTTTGTTGGTTGCAGCTATGATKGCTGCAACAATGTCTACAGTTGGCGATAATTTGAATTTCGGTAGTCAGGTATTAGTGAGTGATATCTATAGACGGTGGTTTGTGCGTTCGGCCAGCGAAAAGCACTACCTGTTAATTGGTAAAATTGGTATGTTGATCATCCTTTCTCTCGCAATGGCAGTTGTATTTAATGTTACCATTATTACCGATGTGGCTATAGTTATGCTGCAGTTGAGTGCCGCTGAACTACCGGCAAACTGGGCGCAATGGTGGTGGTGGCGGTTTAATGGTCCTGCGCGCGTTGCTGCATCTTTTGGCGGAGCAGGTATCTTTTGCATTGTAGTGCTTGGGCCAAAATTATTGTTGTGGTCAGGCTTTTCTTCAGCACAGAAATTGATCCTGCCATGGTACTGGCAAACCATATTGGTGATGGGGCTAACAACCCTATTATGGATCGCCGTTGCACTGTTAACTAAACCTGATCCGGATCAATTACTAAATAATTTTTACCAAAGAGCTAAACCGCTTGGTTTTTGGAAGCCTTTCCGGAAACTGAACAAAAATGTATTATTGAAGAAGCCGGAATTGCAGCCAATATTCAGAGGGATAGGTATCGCTGTTATTGGATTTGCAGCAACCTGCCTGCTGATTTCAGGTCTTACCGAAGCTTGGTTTGGTCGCTATAACTGGGCAATGGCTGAGCTGATCGGCGCTGTTATTCTATTTATTGCCTTCAAAAAAACATCATCGGCTTACCTGGATTTTCTTTCGGCACGTTTGGAAGATGATCCTCAACATATTAATCAAAACACATAAATAAAATAATGCTATGAAAGTAAAGACAGCACTTCCCGCAGACGGGAAACACGTATTATACCTTGGTGACT
The DNA here is from genome assembly GCF_056395985.1 of Pedobacter sp. 05T44. Lineage (NCBI taxonomy): Bacteria > Pseudomonadati > Bacteroidota > Sphingobacteriia > Sphingobacteriales > Sphingobacteriaceae > Pedobacter > Pedobacter sp. 05T44. Next base: position 21,563 of record NZ_JBFTKO010000001.1, on the reverse strand, counting down.
GGGTTTTTCACGTCGGACCGATGTTTATTGAAACACCTTTTGGTACCGAAACAAAAGATGCCGACCTGCATTTCTATGGTGAACGTATGGTAGAGGCACTTGAACATATAACAGAAGTTACAAGTTTAGCCAATTGGGAATTATATCGTTTAGAACCCGGAAAATTAGAGGAATATTTAAAACACTCTGAATGCCTGGTTATCAGTGATGTGGAAGCCAAATGTTTTCACCTTTATCCGAGCTTCTTTGATCGTTCCCGCCGTGAAAATAAAATTGTAACCTTTCCCGATCGCTTAAACATCATCAAAGAATGGGTGTATAATGGCGGTGGCTTGATGATGCTGGGAGGATGGCTATCCTTTAGCGGTGTACAGGCCAAATCAGGATGGGGAAGGAGCTTACTTAATAGCGTTTTGCCAGTCGACTGTCTGTTGGTTGAAGATCTGGTAGAATCCTCTGCCGGGTTTACTGCTGAAGTTGTTAATCCTGAGCATCCCGCCGTAAAAGGTTTGCCGTGGGATAAATTTCCTCCGATTTTTGGATACAATGAGGTGTCTGCCAAACCAGATGCAGAAATATTGGTAAGGGTTAAGGAAACCGGTCACCCTCTGGTAGTGGCAGGAGAATATGGAAAAGGCCGCCTATTTACTTATATGTCAGATCCAGCTCCTCACTGGGGCATTAATTTCGAATTATGGGAAGGTTACGATGCCTTTTGGCAGCAGGCTTTGAACTGGGTAAAAAAGCAAAAATAAGTATGATGAGTAAAGAGCTGTTATTTGCGGGCGCTACCGTTGCTGATATTACTCCACCACTTGAGGTAGGATTACTTACTTCTTCCGTAAATGGAACTTACGAGCCTTTTGCATCAATAAGAACACCTTTATATGCAAGAGTACTGGTCGTGAAAAATAGCGGAGAAATGATTGCTGTAGTTTGCCTTGATCTTCTTGCGCTAAATGATACTTCCGTTGGCGGATGGGATAATTTTAAAAGTGAAATAGCCAGTGCTATTTCTGCGGACAGGGTGATCCTGACTTGTACCCACACCCACAATGCGCCGGAATCTGTTGCCTTGTCTGATTTGTACCTAACGGATATTTACAAGGATTGGTTAAGGAATGTACAACACAAAATTAAAGGAGCAATAGATAAGGCTATATCATTGCTAAAGCCATGCAGGGTATTTATTGGCTTAGATACCCTGGCTGGATATAGTATGCAGCGACGCATTCCTACCCCGGGTGGCGTTATCATGTCAGATTCTATCCAGCCTATTGCTCCTGAATTATTAGAAAGAGAACCCGTAGACAGAAGAATTCACAGTATCCGTTTCAAAGATGAATTGAACAATGTAATTGCCACACTAGTACATGCGGTTTGTCATCCTGTCCATGAAATGTGTATGCCACATCTATCAGCCGAGTTTCCAGGAGAATTATGCTTTGCCTTGGAAGAATCAGAGGAGAATGGTATTGCGCTATTTTTAAATGGCGCTGCCGGAGATATCAATCCGCCTACAGTTTCCTGTGGTCCGGATTATGCTGTGAAACATGGAAGAGCAATTGCTAAAGTTGTAGAAAATAGTGATTCCGAAATGATAGCTAGCCTGCCTTTCGCTTTTTTTAATCGTGCCAGGAAATTCTCTATTAGACCCGGAAGTAACATGACCAACGGAAATGATGCAATGGCAAGATTAAGCGCTATAAGGCTCGGCTTAGTGGCCATTTTATTCTTGCCAGGAGAGCCTTTTACCCAAATCGCCTACGAAATCGAACAAAATTCACCTTTTAACCAGACTATAATAGTGGCGTACGCAGAAAATAACATAGGCTATATCCCTACTGCGTTGGCCTTACAGCAAGGTGGATATGAAGTTGGGCCAGGTAAATGGTCATTTTTAGAAGCCGGTGCAGAGAATATATTAATAGCAGAAGCGCTGCAGCTGCTAAAAGAACTTTATACTAATTGAGCATGCATTTTCTTTCATCCCAAAAATAAAAAACCACTCAAATGAAACTAAAGAAAATTTTTAAACCCGCCTGTTTATTTCTGACAGTGATGCTGATCATCAATTTCCAAAGTAAAGGCTTAACGAAAAGCAGCAACCTCTTCTTTTACGGGAATATAAAGAACGATCTATATCTGCTGCTGAAAAGAGAGGGGTATATCCTTAAAAGATTTAGTACACCTGGTGCTGCTGTCAAAGCGGCTTCCAGAGGGTCAGGGGTGCTTATTGTCGCAGATAACTACCCGCAGATAGATCCCGCCAACCGCATTACCGCTAAAATTTTAAGTGAAGCAATGCAAAAAGGACTAAAACTCTATGTAGAGTATCCGACCTCTTTCCCCGGTCTAAATATTCCTTCTGAAGCATTGGAAACTAACCTGGAAAGGGGCGTTATTACCAAAGATGTGTTTGCTGCTCCTCTAAAAAATATGAGTTTAGTGGGTATTCATAATTGCCACGTATTACCAGTGCAGGCTAAGGATCCCTTAATTGTATTGGCAAAGGTGGTTGGTTTTGATAAAGCTGAATATGGTCTGGAAAATACAAAAGCATATCCACTGCTTTTTAAACATAATAACAATATCATGATAAGTATGACTGGGCTGAGTAATTTTGAAAGGGGGCGCTATGGTCCCACGGATGCAATACAGAGTGTGTTGAAATTCATTATTTCACATTTAACTTCCCATTCGGACGTCACTATAAAATATTGGCATCAGGATGTTAAACCAATGTTTGAAAGAAGGGAGATTTTATCTGCGGGGGCACGGTTAAACAGCGTTAAAAAAGGTGCAGACTGGTTCTACAAGGGAAGATTTTTTCCGGATAAAAGTTGGTCGTCAGATGTGTCAAAATATGGAAGTGACGGTACAAAGCCTACAGGTCCTCCCATAAGTCAGTCGAGAATTAATGGTGATGGGAAATTGGGTGTTTTGGAGGGACACATCTCGACGATTTCTTATAAGGGGGATCAGGGATATCGTTATTGGATGCGGGCAGATGTACAGGGAGAGGTCGCGATGACTTTAGCTGCTGCAGGGAAGCTTTTCAATAATCAGGATTACAAGGATAAGTCGGCAAATCTGATGGAATATGTTTTTAAAAATTCAAACCTGCGTCAGGGACCAAAAAATGATCCTGCAAGCGCTGCCTATGGATTGATTGGCTGGGCGACTACCAATGCCGGTACTTTTTATGGTGACGACAATTCCCGTGCAATTCTGGGAATGATTGCTGCCTCATCTTACTTAAAAACAGATAAATGGGATAAAGAGTTGACGGAGGCCATTATGGGTAATTTCAGAACTACAGGTATAAAGGGGTTTAGAGTTGATCGCCTTGAGGAAGCTGATATTATCAAAAATGGATGGCCATATTACTGGAATAGGGATGTGGTCAACATATCGCCACATTTTGAATCATGGATGTGGGCCTGTTACTTATGGTTATATAACAAAACTGCTTACGCACCATTACTTGAGCGGACTAAAAAAGCCATCAAAATTACGATGGATGCCTATCCTGAAAAATGGCTTTGGGGGAGTAGTATGCAAACTCAGAGAGCCAGAATGATACTTCCGCTTGCCTGGCTTGTAAGAATAGAAAATACAGAGGAGCACAGGCAATGGCTGGATAAAATGATAAACGAAATTCTGAAATATCAGGATGAAAGCGGAGCGATCAGCGAAGAACTTGGAAAGGGAAAAGGGATGTTTAAGGCCTTAAATAAAAATGAAGATTATGGGACTGATGAAGGCTCACTCATATTCAGGAATGGTGAAAAGGTATCTTGTATGTTGTATACCTGTAATTTTGCGCTTTTTAGCCTTAATGAGGCTGCGGCTGCTACTGGCAATACCAAATATAAGGCTGCTACCGAAAAGCTTTCAGACTTTTTAACCCGTATTMAGGTACAAAGTAAAGTACATCCTGACCTGGATGGTGCTTGGCTAAGAGGTTTTGACTATGGGCGCTGGGATTATTGGGCATCTAATTCGGACGCGGGCTGGGGAGCCTGGTGCACTTTAACCGGCTGGATCCAAAGTTGGATTGTTACCACTCAAGCCCAGATTGAGCAAAAGGAAAGTTTCTGGGAGGTAACTGCAACTTCGAAAATCAATGACGTTGCAAAACCAACCATACAAAAAATGATGAAAGAAGCAGATAAATAATACTTAAAGCTATTCTGAGATGAAATTTAAAATGTATTTCCTGCAAGTACTTCTTCTGTTTTCTGCCAACACCATGGCGCAGACTTTCAATAATGACTTGTCTGCATTATCGCTTATTCAGCAGGGTATAAAAACCAAACGGGTGAGTAGTTATGACTCGAGTGGCGACAATCACGATAATCTGCAAAACATAAAAAGCGGGGAAAAGCGTATTATTTTTGATGTTAAAGGAACTGGAATGATCAACCATATCTGGATCACTATGGGGCCTGAACCGAACGTGTTAAGCCGTAATGATGTGATTATAAAAATGTATTGGGATGGAAATGATCGTCCCTCTGTCGAATCTCCGATAGGCCCTTTTTTCGGGCAGGGATGGAATGAATCTTACCTTTTCACCTCCGCAGTATTGGCAGCAACGCCAACAAATGGGAATGGTTTGGTTAGTTATTTTGCCATGCCTTTTTCAAAAGGTGCAAGAATTGAGATCGAGAATCAGTCGGGGAAAGACATCAGATCGCTGTACTTCTATGTAGACTATGTGGAAATGAAAAGCCTTCCCTCTAATGCCGGAAGATTTCATGCCTGCTACAATACAGAACTCACTGGTCCTGCCGATAGCGTAGAAAATGAACACTGGATGTTCGGGCCGGGAATTCCAAATAAAACCGGTAAGGATAATTACGTTATTGCCGATATAAAAGGTAAAGGGCATTTTGTGGGTGTGAACTACTATGTTCACTCACCTACGCCATATTGGTACGGAGAGGGTGATGATATGATATTTATTGATGGCGATGAACATCCTTCTTTAATTGGCACCGGTACGGAAGATTACTTCAATACTTCCTGGGGTGCTCCAAAGGTACCTTATTCAACTCCTTATTTTGGTTATCCAAAGGTTAATGATGATATCGGTTTTCTTGGAAAAACTCATATATACCGATTTAACATTGTTGATCCGATCTACTTTGATAAATCAATGAAGTTCACCATAGAACACGGTAGCATGAATGTGCTTACCCTTGATCTTGCTAGTGTGGCTTATTGGTACCAGGATAAGGCAGTTGCAGTTCCAGAAATACCTGATGCAGCGGCCAGAAAACCTATGCCAATGATAGGACCGGCAGAAATTCACAAGTGGCGCAACGAATGGCGTAAAAACAAGGGAAACGACCCCAAGCTTTGGGGAAATTAGAAATCAATAAAAAATTATAATCATAATAAATGGCCAGGTACATAAAAAAGGGAAAGAGTGAAGATGAAATTAATGAAGCAGATTCACGAGTTAGAAAAACAGTAGAAAGAATAATTAAGGACGTTGTGCTAAATGGAGATAAGGCTGTTAGGGAATATTCTGCGTCATTTGACAACTGGGTGCCTGAATCTTTTAGGCTTACCACCAATCAAATTCAGGAAATTCTTGATCATACTCCTGATCATGTTATTGAGGATATTCTTTTTGCACAAAAACAAATAAGGTTTTTTGCAGAACAACAAAGGGCGTCATTTACGGATATCGAAGTGGAGACATTGCCGGGTGTTTTTTTAGGGCATAAGAATATTCCTGTAAATAGCGTTGGCTGCTATATTCCGGGAGGGCGGTATCCAATGGTAGCTTCAGCGCATATGAGCATTATTACGGCCAAGGTTGCAGGGGTGCAACGTATCATTGCTTTTACGCCACCGATTAATAACAAAATACCCGAAGCCACAGTATGTGCCATGCATTTTGCGGGTGCGGATGAAATTTATATTCTGGGTGGTGTACAGGCCTTATGCGCGATGGCAATTGGAACAAATTCTATAAAGCCAGTTGATCTTATTGTGGGGCCTGGAAATGCTTATGTTGCCGAAGCTAAAAAACAACTGTTTGGTCGTGTAGGAATAGACTTGTTTGCTGGTCCTACCGAAATACTAGTGATTGCTGATGAAACAGCGGATGCAGAAATGGTGGCTTGTGATCTCTTGGGGCAGGCAGAGCATGGCCCGACCTCGCCAGCGGCATTAATTACAACTTCCGAAAAACTGGCTAAAGAAACATTAGTTGAAATAGAACGTCAGCTCACTATTCTACCTACTGCAGATATTGCAGGTGCCGCATGGAAAGACTATGGAACTATTATTTTGGTTTCGGATGAGCAAGAGGCTGTTCTTGAAGCGGATGCTTTGGCCTATGAACACGTGGAGGTACTTACCCATAATCCACAATATTTTCTTGATCATATGACCAATTACGGAGCACTATTTCTAGGGCCGGAAACCAATGTTGCTTATGGCGACAAGGTGATTGGAACAAATCATACACTCCCCACCGGAAGGGCAGCCAGATATACCGGAGGATTATGGGTTGGTAAGTTCTTAAAAAACTGCACCTATCAACGATGTACGCCACAGGCAAGTGTGTTAATAGGTGAGTATGCCATGAGATTATGCGAACTGGAGGGGTTTGCCGGACATAAAGCCCAGGCTGAACTTAGGGTTAATCGTTATCATAAGATTCTCAATGAAAAATAAATTTACCTCAAAACGAACAAAGATCCTGTCATTATTAGCCTGTGTAATGATCTTCTCTGGTTTTTCCTCTTTTGGTAATATCCGTTTGCCTGCAATTATAGGTAATAATATGTTGTTGCAACAAAAAATGGATGTTAAACTGTGGGGCTGGGCAGATCCTAATGAAAAAATTTCGATCACCACATCATGGAATCAAAAATCTTATCAGGTTGTTGGGGACAGGGACGCAAAGTGGCAAATTACTGTGCCTGGTTCAGGTGCTGGGGGGCCTTACACGATTGGTTTTAAAGGAAAGAACCTGATTACACTTACTAACATACTAATAGGTGAGGTATGGGTTTGTTCCGGTCAGAGCAATATGGAAATGTGTGGCAACTGGGGATTAAAAGATATCAAAGAAGAACTACCACAGGCCTATAATAAGAATATACGGTTCTTTTGTATACCTAAAAAATCGGCAAGATATCCTCAGGATGATGTAGAAGGAAGCTGGGAAGTATGCGACAGTAGCGCTTTGAAGACATTTAGTGCTGTTGGATATTTCTTTGGCAAAAAATTAAATGAAAAGCTCGGTACCCCAATTGGGTTGATCGGGGCAAGCTGGGGAGGATCTGCTGCGGAAGTATGGACGCCGGATAGCCTAGTAAATGCAGATACTGCTTTAAAGTCAGCTGCCTCCCGGATACAGCCAAGTGGGATGGTTCCATATCATCCGGGTTATGCCTATAACGCGATGATTGCACCGATAACGAATTATTCAATTGCCGGTGCAATTTGGTATCAGGGAGAAAATAATACGGAAACTGCCAATACCTACAGCAAGTTATTTATTACGCTGATAGATGCTTGGCGGAAGGCATGGCAAAAGGACTTCCCATTTTATTATGTTCAGATCGCTCCTTTCAGCTACAAAAAGGTAAATAGTGGCGCACTTTTGCGTGAAGCACAATTGCAAAGTATGTCTCATCCCAATACTGGTATGGTAGCTACAACCGATCTGGTTACAGATGTCAATAACGTGCATCCTGAAAATAAGCATGATGTAGGTTGGAGACTTGCCAATTGGGCATTGGCCGAAACCTACGGACACAAAATACATGCATATAAAAGTCCCGTTTATACGCACGTCAGTTTTGAAAAGAACAAGGCTTTAATAACCATTGCCAATGCATCAGCAGGAATGGTTATTAAAGGAGAGAAAGTTAACGATATAGAAATTGCAGGTAAAGACAGCATATTTTACGCAGCCATGGCAACTTTAAAGGATAATAAAATAATCGCCTGGAGTGATTCTGTTAAACATCCTGTAGCACTGCGTTATGCTTTTCATGACACTTCGATTGGCAATGTTTTTAATAAAGATGGATTGCCATTGATTCCATTCAGAACCGATAACTGGCCTATAGTCACACCATAAAACTGATGCTCATATGAAAAAAATCATCTCAAAATGCCTTCTTGCAAGTTTAGCTGTAATGTCCATAAGCGCAAATGCACAAAACGTACTTTCAGTACCAGTAGGATTTGATGCCTATCGCAAATGGGACCAGCTTCCGCTTCAACGCATAGGCGTAAGGGCCTATATGCGAAGTACCTATGATCGTACTGGCGGAGGTAGTGATGCCTCGCATTTTTTGTTTATGAATAAAGAAGATGAGAACGTAACCCTCAGCGTAAAAGGGAAAGGCATCCTCTATTTCTTTCGCACTAATCACTGGCATGGCAGTCCATGGCATTTTAAGATAGACGGCATTGACAATGTTGTAAAAGAAACGGCAACATCCGATCCTGTCAACGCAATTAAAACGCTGAAAGAAACCGCCTTTATTCCGAATGCGGCATTTCCTAAGCCATTGGGGTGGACATGGGGCGCTACAAAAGGTGCAGATCTGATCTGGGTGCCAATGGCTTTTCAGGATTCGATGAGTATTGCTTATTCCCGTACCTTTTATGGTACCGGTTATTATATTTATCATCTTTATGCTAATGAGCAAAACCTTTCTCAGCCCATCAGATCATGGAATGTAAATAAAACGCCAGATCAGGATATTGTTGATCTGGTTAACCTTTCAGGTAAGGATATTGCCCCCAAAAATATCAATGCACAGCAAGGTCAGTTAAAATTGAATCAGAAGACTATTACTTTGGCCACACTTAAAAATCCCTTATCTCTGGTTCGGGCMGTTAAGCTAAGTTTTCCGCTTAGTAAAGCAATGGATTTGGAGCGTATTCACTTAAAAATAACATGGGACGATGCAGCATATCCATCTGTAGATGCACCGCTATGTCTTTTTTTTGGAGCGGGTACCTTCTTTAATCGCGAGAAAAAGGAGTTTTTGGTCAAGGGGCTTCCCATAAATATTCGCTATGATTATATAAACAACAAAGTTGAGCTTGCTTGCTATTATCCTATGCCATTCTTTAAAACAGCAAAATTTGAACTTACCGGCATAGCACCTGACAACGCAGAGATAAATTATGAAATACGTTACGAAAAGCTGAAAACAGCCAGCAACAGAAATGCGTATTTTCATGCTACCTATAAGGATATACCTAAACCGGATTTGGGTCAGGATATGACCTGGTTAGATACTCGGGGTATAGAAGGACATCAGCAGTGGTCAGGAAGTTTCCTTGGAACATCATTTATATTTTCTCACAATGCCAATCTTAATACGCTGGAAGGTGATCCAAGATTCTTTTTCGATGACAGCAAGAGCCCCCAGGCCTATGGTACAGGAACAGAGGAATGGGCAGGAGGAGGTGATTATTGGGGTGGGGAAAACATGACACTTCCACTTGCAGGTCATCCCTGCGGGTCTACTGAGAAAAAAACAGCAGTAAATGATAAGGATCTTATTCAGTCAGCATATCGGTTTCTTATTGCTGATCTGATGCCCTTTGGAAACCGGGCTGTTATAAATTTTGAGCATAGCGAAAACGTTTCTCAGGAGCATTATGAAGCTGTATCTTATTGGTATGGAATGCCATCAGCGTCACTGATTAAAACAGATTCGATTGATATTGGTAAGCAAGATGATGAACTGCGCCACGCTTATTATTCACCAGAGGCTTCCAAAGTGGAAACCATTCTATCGAGATATGAATGGGGGCCGGATAAGTTTCCCGCCGGGGCATGGGGCTTGGATTTACCTAAAAGGATTCCTGGGTATAAAGAATTGATCGGCAAAGAGATTTATCCTGCCCATGAAGAAGATGGTCGACATACATCAGGTATTTCTGAGTTTACGGTGAGTATGAGTCCTGATAACCTGGGTGCGCTATTACGACGGACGCTGGATTATCGCTATCCGAATCAAACTGCGGAAGTTTATATTGCCGGGAACCTATCAGGAAGAAAAATTAAAGAAAAAGATTGGAAAAAAGCGGGTATATGGTATTTGGCAGGATCTAGTACTTGTATGTTTTCAAGACCAGCCGGTGAATTGGCGAAAAGAGTGTATCAGATCGAAACATCAAACAGACGTTTCAGAGATGATGAATTCCTGATTCCGGCTAAACTAACAAGAGGTTTATCTAAACTAAGAGTAAGGATTAAATTTATTCCTACAATTCAGCAGCTTTATCCGGGAAAGGATTTTCCGGAGCAGAGTGTTTGGAGTGAACTGAGATATCAGGTGTATAGTTATGTGCTGCCACAAGTAAAACCTATAAAATAATCATTGGCCTGTTTTAATACCGATATGAAAAAAATGAGCATTACGATGCTGACAATCGCTTTTACATTTTGTCAGCATGCCATGGCGCAGCAGGAAAAGTCTTTTGAAACCCCGTATATAAAAGGGAGCTTTGTTCACATTTTTAATCCAAATGATACCCGGTCAAAAGAAGACACTACCTGGTATACAAATGATCATTCCTTCGTAAGAAGTGTTGATGGTATCTGGCATGCGTATGGCATCATTGGGCACCATCCAATCAGGCCATGGGGTGGAGAAACTAGATTCTTCCACATTACTTCTGGTTCTCTGATGCAGCGGAAATGGAAGGATAAAGGGGATGCCATGTCTGTGAAGGAAGGTAAGGAGCGCGTATTGTGGGCACCTCACGTTATAAAAGATAAGAATGCCTTTTATATGTTTTATAATATTGGCAATATGCAAAAAGATGCCCCTAACTACGCCTCATGGGGTCAGTTATGCATGGCAAAAAGCGACAATCTGGTAGATTGGGAGCGTTATCAACTTAATCCGCTCTTTAGCGACCCTGGCCATGCACGTGATTCGTATATCATGAAATATAAAAGTAAATATTATTATTACTATACCAGAACCTACAATGAGGTCGACCATCGATCAGTAGTTGCAGTAAGAACAGGGCCCGATCTGTTGCACTGGGGCGGTCCGAAAATTGTGCATATCCAACCTTATGTGGTAGATTGGGGAGGGGATGCTGAGAGTCCTTTTGTTGTACATAGAAATGGAATTTTCTACCTTTTTATATGCAGGGCAATGACCCAATACAATCAAACAGATGTATACTGGTCTAAGGACCCCGAAAATTTTCCTGAAAAGAACCTGGTTTGTTCGCTTCCTATCCATGCTGCTGAAATTATTTATGATAAAAAAGAAGGATGGTTTATCTCCAATACAGGCTGGGATAAAAAAGGTTTGTTTCTCGCTCCGCTGGAATGGAGGTAGATCCATTCAAAGAATTATTTTGATAGCTTGGCGGAGCGTGTTCTATGCTAAAGAAGTTTCAAATCATCATTTCTGAAGTTGGCCAGGTAGGGGCTTTCTGGTGGTAATTCTGTGATCAGGTAGTTTATTTTATTGATTGGGCATATTCTGATTCTTTGCGATGTATTTAACTTTTCTGCAATCGCCAAAACCGCAACTTTTCTGGAAGCATTCACAATGGCTTTGTTTACCTGTACAATCTCCCAGTCCATATCAGTAAGGCCTTCTTCTACAGAAAATGCGTTGGCGCCAAGTAAGCAAAGGTCTACTTTAAGGTCGGATAGCTCGTTAATTACACTTGTTCCGGTATGCAGGTTTGCGTTTTTGCTTAGCTTTCCCCCTATAGTAATCACCTCCAAATTGCTGTGTTCTGATAGGGTAATGGCTGCCTGAGGGCTAACAGTAAAGAATGTTGCCTTTAGGTTTTTGGGAATCATTTTGGCCAGTTCCAGAATGGTAGTTCCACCCTCTGTAAGAATAACCATGTCATTTTTAATCAGTTTGAGGGCTTTTTCTGCAATTTTTTTCTTTTCTGCAAGCGCATATACTTCATTTTGCAAATTAAAGGGGGCAATAAAAGATTTGCTCGCAGCACCTCCATGAACTTTCAGGACTTTACCTGATTCGGCCAGCTCCTTCAGATCACGCCTGACTGTATCGTCAGAAATGTTTAATAAAGTACTCAGATCGGCTGATAGGACCTTATTGTGGAGGTTGATTTCCCTCATAATCAGTTTGTGTCTTTCTTCTTTACGCATAAGCAGTTTATAACAGATTTAACAAAAGTAAAATTTTTTTCTGTTAAAACATTTGGAAGTTATGAATTTTGCGGTTATACTTGTATTATAAAACGCATAAAAAACGCAAAAAGAATAATTTTGTCTATCTGTGAGGGATTTTTGATGACGTTTATTGTTTTTTGTGCTACTTTTTTGCGGTTTTGAACCACTAAACCAAACAACTTATATGAATAAAATTTTAGCATTTCTGATCATTCTGTTCCTGGTAACAGAAGTAAAAGCCAAAAGCTGGCCTTTTCAAGTCGCCGACCGAGTTATCCGCGGCGAAGTGGTTGATGAAAAAGATGAAGCCATACCCGGGGTTTCTGTAAGACTAAAAGGAAGCGCGCAGGGAACGGTGACTGACCAGAAGGGTGAGTTCTCTTTGTCGGTTAATTCAGACAATGATTCCCTGCAATTTTCTTTTATCGGTTATAAGAATAAAACCATCAGAGTTGGTTCATCACAAGAGTTCAAAATTAAGCTTGAACCCGATGAGGAGAATAAATTAAATGAAGTAACCGTCGTTGGTTATGGTACGCAAAAGAAAATTTCCGTTACCGGTTCATTGTCTACCATTTCTGTCAAAGAGATTCAACGGGTTTCCACCCCGGCATTATCCAATGCAATTGCAGGTAAACTGCCTGGCATCATTACCCGTCAGGCGAGCGGCGAGCCCGGATATGATGCTGCGCAGGTTTATATACGAGGACTTTCAACTTTTGGAAACAACGCACCGCTAATATTGATAGACGGAGTGGAGCGTGATATGAATAACATTAATGCTCAGGAGATAGAGAGCTTTACGATACTAAAAGATGCATCTGCTACCGCTGTTTATGGCGTGCGAGGTGCCAATGGAGTTATTCTCATTACAACGAAGCGCGGAGTTAGCGGCAAGCCAGCTGTAACATTCCGTACAGAAGCGGCGGCTTTACATGCCTTAAGGCTGCCAGAATATATTAACGGACAAGAATATGCCTCCCTGATGAATGAGGCAAGGATGTTTTCTGGTGAACAGCCTAGGTGGTCAGCTGAAGAACTCGAAAAATTTGGTAATGGCTCAGATCCCTACCTGTATCCCAACTCGAACTGGACAGATGCGGTATTGAAGCGTGATACCTGGCAAACCATCAATAATTTAAGTGTTACCGGTGGTAATGAAATCATTAAGTATTATACCAATGTTGGTTATACCCTTCAGAATGGAATTTATAAACAGGATATGTCCAATAAATTCAATACGAATGCCAATATCAAACGATACAATTTCAGGAGCAATATTGATCTGAACTTATCAAAAAGTCTTACCATGCAACTTGGCCTAGGTGGAATTATTCAGAATGGGAACTATCCCGGATTCTCAGCACCAGATATCTTTCAATCTTTAAAAACAATATCGCCAATTGCATTTCCAGTTAAGAATCCAGATGGAACACCTGGGGGTGCCCAAACCTTTGTGGGATGGAATCCTTGGGGAAGGGTCTCGCAATCGGGCTACAGTACACAAGATCGTAGTACCTTGCAGGGTACTTTCGCAGCCAGATGGGACATGTCTGAACTGGTGACCAAAGGTTTATCATTAAGGGGTTTGTTTTCGTATGATCGTTACGGTCAGACCAATAATGTAAGGGCCAAGGAATTTGAAGTGAAGCGGTATCTGGGAACAGATCCTGAAACCGGAGAAGATTTGTATAGTGAACCGTTTAGAGAAGAAAAGCCACTCGGATATTACATCGAAAATGGGAGCAACAGGGCTATTTATATGGAAACCCAATTGAATTATGAGCGCTCATTTGATAAACACGGACTGACTTCCATGCTATTATATAATCAGCGTGATTATGTGGATCTTTCTGCGGGCAGCTCCGTGTCGAATCTCCCTTTTCGCCGAATGGGCTTAGCCAGTAGGGTCACCTACAACTACGACAACCGATATCTTGCAGAGGTTAACTTTGGCTACAATGGATCTGAAAACTTTCCGAAAGGAAAAAGATTTGGTTTCTTTCCAGCCTTCTCAGCCGGGTGGGTAATTTCAAATGAAAAATTCTGGAATGCATCCGCAATCAGCAACCTGAAAATAAGAGCCTCTTATGGAAAGGTGGGAAATGATCAGATCAACCAGCGCTTCTTGTTTCTAAGCACTGTAAAAACAGTTGGACAATCTTATCCGTTTGGCCCGGATCAGCAGCTTTTCTATGGGATGGAGGAGAACCAGATCGGTAATCAAAACGTCACCTGGGAACGTGCAACAAAAAGAAACATCGGTCTGGACCTTGGCTTCCTGGATGATAAAATAACCTTGCAGGTGGATGCTTTTGATGAAGATCGTACGGGTATTCTCTTGCAGCGCCAAACGGTGCCCTTTGTAACCGGATTCTATCCCTGGTCTATTCCTTATGGAAATATTGGTGCAATCAAAAACAAGGGGATAGATGGATTAATAGAAATGCGAAATACTACATCTGGTGGATTTTTCTATTCCTTGCGTGGTAATTTCACCTTTGCTAAGAATACAATTGTAGAAAACGATGAGCCCACACGCCGATATTCCTATTTATCCGGTAAAGGATTGCCGTTAAATCAGAGTTTTGCATTCATTTCTGAAGGTTTATTCCAAAGCGAGGAAGATATTGCTACCAGTCCAAAACAAAGCTTTTCTATCCCAAGACCGGGAGATGTTAAATACAAGGATATTAACGGTGATGGTATAATTGATTCTTATGACCAGATCCCCGTAGGTTATCCGCGTCTTCCTCAAATGACATTTGGTTTTGGCGGCACCATATCTTATAAAAGCTTTGATTTTAGCCTGTATTTTACAGGGGCAGCCAAATCGAGTATTTTCTTGAGCGGAACTTCAATGTGGCCTTTCTACGATGGTCTGGGGGTAAATAATGTACTCACCGAATATTACAACAATCGTTGGACACCAGAGAACCGGGGTGCGAAGTATCCTGCAATAGATGTCGGTAACAATCCAAATAATTTCCTGAATTCTACCACCTGGATGAAAAATGGGAATTACCTCAGGTTGCGTAACCTTGAAGTGGGGTACACTTTACCTCAGCGCGTGTCTGGCAGGATAGGGGTAAGCTCCCTCAGGTTTTTTGTCAACGGTATGAACTTGTATACCTGGGATCATATTAAGATCATCGATCCGGAATCTAATGACGGAACCGGTGGGTATCCTTTGCAGCGGTCATTCAATGCAGGTTTGCAGATTGATTTTAAATAATATAACCAATAACCATTATAAAAGAATTTGATATGAAATATTTAATCTGTGGATTATTGTTCGTGCAGCTTTTGATGTTCTCCTCTTGTAAAAAAGATTTTCTGGATAAAAGCCCTGAAGAGGACATTACCATTGAAGAAGCTTTTCTTCAACGCAGGTATGCTGAAGCATTTTTATCGGATGTTTATGCCGATCTCCCACTTGAGAACTGGTTTACCGACATGGTCGATCCTAATCCGTTTGTAGTTGCCTCTGATGAGATGAATGTACCCTGGCCGGAGAAATTTGCAAAACTGATGAACAAGGGTTCCTGGAACGCCTATAATGTGGCAAGTCAGCAGTGGCGTAACATGTATGAGGGTATTCGCAAAGCGAATATTTTTCTGAAATACATCGACAGAACTCCCCTTGGCAAAGACTTTACCCAGCAGGATAAAGACCGTTGGATAGGTGAAGCCGTATACCTGCGTGCTTTTTACCACTTTTGGCTAATGCGAATCTATGGCCCGATTCCCATTATGGATTATGATGCAGGAGTAGCCGATGATTTCACTAAAATAAAACGCCAACCACTTGATCAGGGTGTTGATTTTGTTTCTAAAGAATGTGACAGGGCGATCAGTTTGTTGCCAATGAGAGTTACTTCCGATAGGAATATTGGACGGGTTACTGCTGCGGCTGCGATGGCGCTAAAGGCAAGAATGTTATTGTATGTGGCAAGCCCTTTATGGAACGGCAATCCTGACTATGCAGGCTTCACAGATAAAGAAGGTATAAAACTTTTCCCTGGTCAGTATCAGGCCGAAAAATGGAAAGCTGCAGCTMTTGCCGCCAAAGAGTGTATCGATAAATGTGAGGCTGCCGGTTATCAGCTTTATAGAAAATATCCAGATCCTGTGCAGAATTACCAGCAATTGTTTCTGGAAAACAACAACGTTGAAGTGATCCTTGCACGTAATTGTACTACACCTGATATTGGCGGTTATTATCCGGGAATGACCGAGAAATGTGCTTTCCCTGGAAGCCTGGGCGGGTGGAATGGGTATAACCCAACTCAGCAGCAAGTAGATGCTTATGAAATGGACAATGGAAAAGCACCAATACTAGGTTATAATAGTGATGGGTCACCAGTGGTCAATCAATCCTCCGGATATACTGAAGCAGGTTATACAGCTACAGCCATGACCGGACGCTGGATGGAAGGGGTAAGCAATATGTATGTGCACCGGGATCCCAGATTTTATGCTTCTATTAACTTTAACGGAGCCTACTTCATTGACCGCCGCTTGCAGTTCTGGTCCAGTGGAGCAGATGGTAGAGGAAATGCCGGAAGAGATTATAATACGACAGGATATTTGCTTAAAAAATCTGTAGATCCTACGGCGAATATTGCCCAGGGCAGGTTTTCACTTAAAACATGGATATTTTTCAGGCTTGGTGAATTTTATCTGGACTATGCAGAAGCACTAAATGAATCAGACGGGCCAGTTGCCGATGTGTATAAATACATGAACCTGATCAGGGAACGTGCCGGAATGCCAGCACTTCCAACAGGTCTTAATGCTCAGCAAATGAGAGAAAGGATCAGGAACGAACGTCGTGTGGAGTTGAGTTACGAAACCCATCGCTACTTCGATTGTCACCGTTGGAAGATCGCTGCACAGACCGATAATGGGCCTATTTACGGAATGAACATCAGTGCCGGAACCAATTTGCAGGATGATGCTTACTATAAGAGAACAGTGGTAGAAAGAAGGGTGTTTCAGGGGCCTAAGCATTATTTATTCCCAATTCCGCAAAGCGAAATTGACAAGACCCCTAATATTATTCAAAACCCAGGCTGGTAATGATCCATAAACTTAAAACCATGAATAAGATAAATTTAACCTCAATACTTTTAAGTGCTTTTATATTCCTGACTGCTTGCAATAAGGATGTTTTAGTGGATTTGGATATTCCGCAGGCCGATACCTATGCACGCCTGTACATGCCACAGGCAGTAAGTAATCCAATTGCAATGGGGATTAGTATAACCGATCAGGACTATCAAGTGCCTTATGCGGCCCATCTGGGTGGTCCGTTAGCGGCCCAAACCGATATACCAGTAAATTTTAAGGTTTCGGCCGAAATGGTTGCCGACTATAATCAGAAAAATAATACCACCTATCAGTTGCTGCCCGAAGGAAGTTATGCCCTTCAGCAGGCAACAGCAATAATTCCCAAAGGTGCACAGGGAACTGCAGTTCAGAATCTGGTCATCAAAACCAAAGGCTTTCTAAACGCATTTGAGTCTTATCTGCTTCCGGTAAGCATTTCTGCACCTGGAAATGTGACTTTAAATAAGGAACTCAGTACCACTTATTTCCTGATTACAGGCTCATATGCCCCAGGTGAAGTTCCGCGTGAGAAAGTGCTGTCTATGGGCGCTGATGCAGGTGCTTTTTTAATAGATTTTAACGGCGATTTTATACGTAAAGCGCCGGTAACCGGCGATCTTCTGTTGTACAAGGCTGATGTAGCTACCGGACAGTTTACTCTCCCACCTAAAACGATCGGTTTCGGCTGGAATGTAATGGATAAAATTATCTCCTTTGGTGGTAACCGCTTGATCGCAAGATTTGGAAGTGGGGCAGGCGATCTTAACCAGTATTTTCTTAGCCAGGACGGGGCATTCGGGGCCCAGAGAGGGGTTGGTCAGGGCTGGGGCGCACTCTCTGCAATTGTTCCATTCAAAGGGTTGCTATTAGGTATTGCAGCAAATGGTGACATGACTAAATTTCCTTTAAACGGGGATGGCGACTTTGATTATGGAAACATCAAACAAATTGGTAGCGGATGGGCTGGTTTGGCACAAATCTTTGCTTACCAAAACTCACTGATTACCATTGAAAACAGTGGAGATATGTGGCAGTATCCACTAACAGAGGATGGAGTTTTTGGTACACGGAAGAAGATAGGTACAGGCTGGGATATGTATATTAAGGTAATTACTGCCGGCAATGATCTGTTGGCTTTGGATGCCAATGGAGATTTGTGGCGATATAAATTCAATCCGGAAGGCCTGTGGCCTTTAAAAAAGTAGAAAATAATAACTGATTCAAAAAGATATAATAATGAATAAAATACCGCTAATGTGCCGAAAAACTGCTATACTCTTGTTTTGTTTAACCTTTGCCATTCAAATGGTCTGGGCTAAAGACAAAGATACCTCTTCATTGAATGAACAGGCAGCCTATGCACTGATTAAACGGGTTCTGCCAAAATATGCCAATCGTTTTAAGGTGGCCTATATTCCCATGGAAGACAACAAAGATGTTTTTGAACTGGAAGCCAGTGGGGAACAGATTCTTTTAAAAGGCAATAATGGGATATCGGTTGCCAGTGCCTTTAACTACTGGCTTAAAAATTACGCGCATTGCGATATCAGTTGGAATGGTACCAATCTGGAGATTCCAACACCATTTCCTATGGTGAAGGAAAAAATTCATAAGGTTACACCGCATGATTACCGTCATTATTTCAATTACTGTACCTTCAATTATACTGCGTCCTGGTGGGACTGGGAGCGCTGGCAATGGGAAATTGATTTTATGGCATTGAATGGGATCAATATGCCGCTTGCTATGACTGGACAGAATGCGCTGTGGGACCGGGTTTACAGAAGCTTTGGTTTTGATGACGCAGACATGGATGCTTTTTTTACCGGGCCGGCATATTTCATGTGGTTCTGGGCAGGTAATATTGATGGGTTGAATGGTCCTTTGCCAAAAAGCTGGATGAAAAGTCACGAGGAACTACAGAAAAAGATCCTGCTTCGCGAACGGGAGTTGGGTATGAAACCAATCCTTCCTGCCTTTAGCGGTCATGTGCCCCCAACATTCAAAAAAAGATTCCCTAACGCTAAAGTTGACAAGGTGAACTGGGAAGGCCGTTTTGCAGATGCTTATGTACTTGACCCGGAAGATCCTATGTTTCAGCAGATAGCCGACAGGTTTATGCAGGAACAACAAAAGACCTTTGGATTGGAAAATCATTTATACGGGGCCGATACCTTCAATGAAATGGATCTTCCACACCAGGATTCTGCCTACGTACGTAAAATCGGCAAGGCAGTATATGATGGTATGGCCAAAACCGACCCAAAAGCAATATGGGTGATGCAGGGATGGTTGTTCTGGGACCGAAGGGATTTCTGGCAGCCTGAGCGCATCAACAATTATTTGAGCGGAGTACCGGATGATAAATTAATCATCCTGGATCTTTTTGCCGATGAACAGCCTATATGGACCAAAACCAAATCCTTTTTCGGGAAACCATGGATATGGTGCATGCTTCACAATTTTGGCGGCAGGAATCCACTGTTCGGCAACCTTGATTATATCGCTAAAGAGCCTGCAGAAATGGTTCATGATCCTAATAAAGGTAACCTGTCTGGAGTCGGATTGGTGCCTGAAGGGATAGAGCAAAATCCAGTTATCTATTCGCTTATGCTCAATCACGTATGGAGCGATCAGCCCGTAAACGTGAACGAGTGGTTAAAAGGATATGCCCACAGTCGTTACGGAAAAAAGAACCCGTACACAGAAAAAGCCTGGGATATTTTACATAAAACAGTGTATGCTAAAGAAGGCAGCTATGAGACCATTGTGGTAGCAAGACCAACCTTTGAAAAAGACAATGATTGGGCCGCTACAGATTTGCCGTATGATCCACTTGCGTTGGTGCCGGCATGGGAGAATATGCTGGCTGCGGCTCAGCAATTTAAGCGTAATGATTGCTACCAGTTTGATCTGGTAAGCATTGGCACGCAGGTGCTGGCCAATTATGCCTCAGTTGTTCAACAACAGTTTGCCAGAGACTTCAAACAAAAAAACATTACCGGCTTTAAACAACATACTGCAGAATTCATGGAACTGATTGCCGATATGGACCAGCTGATGGGTACCCGAAGAGAATTGTTGCTTGGGAAGTGGCTCAACGATGCAAAAAAATGGGGTGCCAATACCGCTGAGTCTCGATTATATGAAAAAAACGCAAGAGATCTGATCACCCTTTGGGGAGGGAAAGATGCTGTACTTCACGAATATGCAAACAAGCAATGGTCGGGTCTGTTTAATGGCTTTTACGGAAAAAGATGGAAGATGTTTATCTCCKAGGCCAGTGATGCTTTAAAAACGAAAAAAGTATTTGACCAAAAGGGCTTTACTGAAAAAGTAAAAACCTGGGAATGGAACTGGGTAAATGGTACAGAGCAATATCCGGATCAACCAACAGGAGATCCTACAGAAATATCAAAAAAAATGTATGCTAAATATGGCAAGCAGATCACTGCCGCATACAAGAAACTTAAATTAACGAAGAACAAAAAATAAATTACGAATAACATATGATACCTATTACAGAACAATCATCCCTTTATGATAACCTGGAAACCAAATCAGTTGAGGAACTGACCAGTGCTATTAATCAAGAAGACCATAAAGTGGCAAAAGCAATTCAGGAGGTTTTACCGCAGGTAAACTGCCTGATTACCGCTATCGTGAATAAACTAAAGAACGGCGGCCGGATGTTCTACATCGGAGCCGGTAGCGGCGGCAGACTCTCTGTACTCGATGTGATCGAGCTACCTACCACCTACGGCCTACCCAAAGGAATTTACAATGCTGTGCTTGCCGGAGGAGAGGACCGGCTCATAGATGCACTGGAAGAAATGGAGGATGACCTGAATGAAGCCTGGGACAGGCTCAATGCAGCAAACATCTCAGAAAAAGATATTGTGGTGGGTATTTCCGCAAGTGGAAGTACGCCTTTCGTTCTGGAGGGCCTAAAACAGTGTCGTGCACATCACATTGCAACAGGCTGCATTGTGAGCAATCCGGACTCGATTATTGCAGGACAGGCTGATTATCCTGTTGAAGTACTTACCGGTCCCGAATTTGTGACAGGAAGTACCCGAATGAAGTGCGGTACTGCACAGAAGATGTTGCTGGATATGATATCAACCACAGTGATGATTCAACTGGGAAGGATAGAAGGCAATAACATGATCAATGTAAAACTCATTAACGATAAGATCATGGACAGGGGCGTTAAAATGCTGATGAAAAAAGCCGAAATTGACAACTATAATGAGGCTAAGTCATTGCT